>CAMOXX010000112.1 GCA_946629475.1 uncultured Blautia sp.
CTCACAGCGGATGACCGGTGATATTCTGCAGCGGCAGGCGACGAACGCGACAATTGCGAGCACGCTGGTGAATACGTTCGCGCCCCTGATTCTGAACACGGTCATGATGGTGGTTTATCTCACGGTCATGCTCCGCCAGAGCCTGATGCTGACCCTGATCGGTGTGATCTGCATGTCGCTGAATCTGTTGAATTCCATTGTCATGTCGAACAGACGGATCAATATAACCAGAGTTCAGCAGAGGGATACCGGAAAGCTTTCCGGAATGACGATGAACGGAATCCGCATGATTGAGACGATCAAAGCCAGCGGAGCGGAGGACGGCTATTTCCGGAAATGGTCCGGCCTGCAGGCTTCGGTGAATGAGCAGGCGGTGAAATTCCAGCGCATCGGGGTTACCTTTGGGCTTGTGAGCCCGGTACTCTCTGTAGTGGCGGATATTGTTGTTATGGTAATGGGAGTTTTCCTGACAATGCAGGGAAAATTCACCGTCGGTATGATCTATTCGTTTCAGGCATATCTGACATCTTTTATGGGACCTGTGACAATGCTGATCGGCGCGGGACAGACGATCCAGGAAATGCGCACGGATATGGAACGCGTGGAGGATGTCATGGAATATCCCGACGACCGGGCTATCGTTGTCGGAAATACCGAAGAGACCAGCGGAGAGAAGTCATACAGTAAACTCCGCGGTGAGGTGGAGCTGAAAAACGTGAACTTTGGGTACGCGACCCTGAAACCGCCTCTGATCAAGGATTTTTCCATACATATAAAGCCTGGCAGCAGGGTGGCGTTTGTAGGCGCTTCGGGATGCGGGAAATCGACGATTGCGAAGCTGATTTCGGGACTGTATGAGCCCTGGAGCGGGGAAGTTCTTTTTGACGGGATACCGCAGAGGGAAATTGACCGGGATATTTTTACCGGATCCCTGGCTGTTGTGGATCAGGATATCGTCCTGTTTGAGGATACGATTGCCCAGAATATCCGTATGTGGGACAGCACCATTGAGGATTTTGAGGTGATCATGGCGGCGCGTGATGCCCAGATTCATGAGGATATCATGAGCAGGGAGGGAGGATATGAAAGCCGCCTGACCGAAGGAGGAACCGATCTTTCGGGCGGACAGCGCCAGCGTCTCGAGCTTGCCAGGGTGCTTGCCCAGGATCCCACGATTATTATTCTGGACGAGGCGACCTCTGCACTGGACGCAAAGACAGAGTACAATGTGGTTAAAGCGATCGCAGACCGGGGGATCACCTGTATTGTAGTTGCGCACAGGCTTTCCACCATCCGGGACTGCGATGAAATAGTGGTGCTGGATCACGGTATGGTAGTTGAGAGAGGTACACACGATGAACTGTATTCCAAGGGAGGGCTTTATACCTCTCTTGTGACAAATGAGTAATAGGGGGGAGTCAATTGGGCTGGTTTGAGGATCAGATACATCAGAGAAAATCAAATGATGACCAGATGTTCCGCGATTCCCTTCAGGAAGCAGCAGAGATGGTCATGGGGGAAAAGCAGTCCCTGCATGAGGATAACCGGATTCTTACGGCTAATGCTCTTCAGCGTGTACTGCGCTATTACCATATGAAATATACAGAGCCTCCGAGTCAGAAGAAAGAACTGGAGGATCAGCTGGATTATGTTGTTCATCCGCAGGGGATGATGTACCGCAAGGTGCTGATGGAGAAGGGATGGCACCGGGATGCAGTCGGAGCGATGCTGGGCTTTCTCGCGCAGGATGGTACTCCGGTTGCCCTGATTCCGCATGGATTTCTGGGGTACCGCTGCTATGACCCGGCGAAGGAGGACTGGTTTCTGGTGAATTCCAGATCAGAAGCCCGGCTGAAGGATGAGGCGTACTGCTTTTACCGGCCGTTCCCCCAGAAAGAGATCAGGTTGCCGGATCTGGTAAAATATATCCTGGTCAGCCTGAAACTGTCGGATTTTCTTCTGGTTCTGGCGGTCACCCTGCTTTCCGTGCTGGTCGGTTTTCTTGTTCCGAGGCTCACGAAGCTGCTTTACGGACCTGTGCTGGACAGCGGAGTTGCTTCGGTGCTCGTGGCGATGGGGATATTCATGCTGTGTGTCCGGATCAGCATGCTGATTATCAATACAGGATCGGAGCTGGTGAGCGGATGTGTGCAGACGCGGCTGCAGGTGAACATTGAGTCGGCGGCGATGATGCGGGTGCTTTCCCTGCCTCCCGACTTTTTCCGGAATTACAGTTCCGGTGAATTGTCCTCCCGTATGAACTCGATTAATTCCCTGTGCTCTGCGATCGTCAGCGCCGTGCTTTCATCCGGGCTGACTTCGATTGTGTCGCTGCTGTATATTACACAGATTTTCAATTATACTCCGACATTGGTGGTACCGTCTCTTGTCATCATTATTCTGACAGTCGGGCTGTCGCTCATTACAATGCTGATGGAAATACGACGGCAGAAGTCTATTATGGAGACGGACGCAAAGACACTGGGCCTGGCATTTGCGCTGGTCAACGGAATTCAGAAAATCAGGCTTTCCGGAGCGGAAAAAAGATCTTTTTCCCGGTGGGCAAAGTTCTATAACAGATCAGCCCAGCTTCAGTACAATCCTCCTTTGATTCTGAAGGTGAACAGTGTGCTGAGCGAGGGCATAAAGCTGATCGGGACGATTGTGCTCTATGCGATCGCGATCTCATCGCAAGTGAGCGTGGATGACTATATGGCCTTCAATGCGTCCTACAGTATGGTCATGGGGGCGTTTACTTCGCTGGCGGGCGTCGTTCTGGTGTTCGCCAGGATCAAGCCGGTGCTTGACATGGCTTCGCCGATTCTGAAGACAGTCCCCGAATCCAAGGGAAACGGGACTGTTGTGACCAGTCTGAGGGGCAGTATTGAACTGGATAATGTGACATTCAGCTACGAAGGAAACGGGAAAAAGGTTATCGATGATCTTTCCCTTAAGATCAGGGCAGGGGAGTATGTGGCGATCGTAGGCCCTTCGGGGTGCGGAAAATCCACCCTGATGAGAATTCTGCTCGGATTTGAAAGCCCGCAGAAGGGATCGGTGTTCTATGACGGAAAGAACCTGGAACAGCTCGATCTGAGATCCCTCCGGAGGCAGATCGGCACCGTGATGCAGAACGGCGGACTGTTCAATGACAGTATTTATGCAAATATCGCTATTTCGGCACCGACCCTGACGCTCGATGAAGCGTGGAAGGCGGCGGAGACAGCCTGCATCGCTGACGATATCCGTGAAATGCCGATGGGAATGCATACGATGATTTCAGAAGGGCAGGGCGGAATTTCCGGAGGGCAGAAGCAGAGGCTGATGATTGCCCGTGCCATTGCCCCGAAGCCGTCCATCCTGATTTTTGACGAGGCAACGTCGGCACTTGACAATATTGCCCAGAAAAAAGTAACACAGGCCTTGGACGATCTGCACTGCACCAGGCTTGTGATTGCACACAGGCTTTCGACGATCCGAAGCTGCAGCCGGATCCTTTATCTGGGAGACGGAAAGATCCTGGAGGAGGGGACATACGAGGAGCTGATGGAAAAGAAGGGACTCTTCGCGGATATGGTGGCGAGGCAGCAGATCAGCCTTCCAGAGGCTGCATCGGAAACGTAAGCAATAACCATTGCATTCTATATAAGAATTATGGTATACTTTGCATAAATTCAGAAAGGAGAATAAGGGACAATGCTGAATATTCAAAAAGAAAAAAACGGAACAGAACTTACAATCGGTCTGGAGGGCAGACTGGACACCATCACATCGCCGGTGCTGGAGAGCGAACTGAACGGTTCGCTGGATGGCATTGAGAGCCTTATCTTTGATATGGAAAAGCTCCAGTACATTTCCAGTGCGGGCCTCAGAGTTCTGCTTACCGCTCAGAAGGTTATGAGCAAACAGGGAAGCATGGTTGTCAGGAATACATCCGATGATGTTAAGGAAATCTTCGACGTGACAGGATTTTCTGACATTATGACAATCGAGTAACATGTGACAAGAGGGGATTACAATGACAAAAAAAGGGTTAGCAGTTATTATTGCGGCGGGCGCGGTTTTCTGCATGGCCGGTGCGGCATCTGCCGCAACGTTTACCGCTGCGAACGGGGTTCTGTCAATCGAGCTTCCGAATGAAAGCTGGACAGAGATCACCGATCCGACCAGGTGGATCGCACTCAGCGACGGAGGGAACCTGATTACGGTCGACCATTATTCCAACGGAGAAAAGCTTCCTGAAATCCAGGTAGCGGATGCACATTATGTAAATGTTTATGAAACCGCCTTCTCTACACAGAACGAGGTGTTCCTCATCACAGGCTGTGTCGTTGACGCTGCGAAAATTCCTGAAGTGCGGACTGCTGTAATGTCTGCGCAGATTCTGCAGTACGATACCAAGCTGGCTGTTCAGGCTGACACGGCAGGCGATATTACGATTGCCCCGATGAGCGGGACGATGTATGCCGCGTCCTCCGGAATCAACGTCCGGAGCGGCTATTCTACGAACGACCAGATTATTGGTACACTCAGCTCGGGCACTGCCGTGACTGTCACGGGAAAGGTTCAGAAGGGCGGAGCGGATCTCGGCTGGTATCAGATCAGCTATAATTCCGGCACCGGCTATGTCGCTGCACAGTTCCTTGCATCGGCTCAGCCTGCGGCGGTTACTCCGACTCCTGCTCCGACAGCGACACCTTCGGCAGAACGCAAATATACCGGTGTTACAAAGACGATCTATGACAGCGACGGGGATGCGGTCACTGTTTCTGAGGCGACGGACGGAAACTGGTATGACGCAAACGGAAAATTGTACTACTGGGTAACGGATTATCAGTTTACTTCCTCTGATGGCAGTCAGTACAGTACCAATAAGCCTCAGACAGGTTCTGCCAACGAACCTCTGGGCGGGGAGATCTATGTCTTCTGGGGCAACAGCAATCAGGAATCACTTACCCTTTACTCAGACGGTTATTACTATTCCTCCTCGGGAGTCCGCTATTCCAGCAATGGAGACGGAACATATTCGGGAGCGGATGGTACTACTCTTTACAATTATGATCCTGTCAGCGCTGCTCAGGCGGACAATGCGGAATCTGATTCAGATGACACATACAACCTTGTTTCGGAGGGCTCCGGAAGACCTGCAACGATCGTTGCCGGCGGCGGTGCTTTCTACGATGAGAACGGTGTGACATATTATAATCAGGGAGACGGAAGCTTTGTTGATGAATATGGCGATACATACTGGATTCAGTAATTGTCCATATGATAATTGTTCAGCACCCTGTGGAATGCAAAGCATTCCGAATAAACGGGTGCAAATGATTTTCAAGGAAAAGCCGGCGTACA
Organism: uncultured Blautia sp.; assembly: GCA_946629475.1. Classification (GTDB taxonomy): domain Bacteria; phylum Bacillota; class Clostridia; order Lachnospirales; family Lachnospiraceae; genus Blautia_A. Next base: position 5,353 of record CAMOXX010000112.1, read on the forward strand.
TAATGCGCCGGTTTTTTTTGACAGACTGCGTGGAATTTCTCCGTGGGGACCGTATATATAATCAGATGAGATGATTACACAGAAAAAATATAAAAAAGAAACGGAGGAATTAATCATGGCAATTATTATGGGAGGCTTCAATCAGGCCGGAAGAAATACACTGGAAGAAAAACTTCGCACAGTAGATTTTTCAAAGAACACAAATCTGAAAGCGGAACTTGCTAAAAGGCTGTTCGCAGCTAAGACTTCTTCCAAAGTGATGCAGTTTACAAAGCTTTCTGATTCAGACATGGAGCTTGTAAACGCAGCCCAGGGAATCTGGGAAATGGAACCCAAAAAAGATGAGTTTTAATAAAAAAATGAAGAAGGGGACGGCTCTCGATGAGAACCGTCCCCTTTTATGCTATCGCTTGTCTTTGTCGATCCGTTCCAGGAATATCAGCCCGATCAGGACATATATCGCCCCAAACAGAATCAGGACCATCCAGCATTTGGTGAGATTGGACTTTGAGTACTCAAAAGCCGGATTTACGAGTTTTTGCGCTGTGTAGGTTTCCAGTTTGTCCTGCACCTCTTCCAACGCCAGGACATCCTGGATCCGGGACATCAGTTCATCCTCGGAATCCTTCATTGTCCCAAGGGCCTTTGTGAGGGCGATGGACTTCTGGCTGTTATAGTCGGAAGCGATATTGACAGCATTGATTCCCCAGTTACTGAGTGTAAACTGGGAGACTTTTTTGGCCATCGGTTTTTCCAGCGGGAAGATACCGCCTGCGAAGACGAGCTGGATCACCAGAAGGAAAGGCATGACCGTCATTGCGGTTGTTGTCGTACGCGCAATACAGGAAACCATGAGCGCGAGCATATCGGCCGAATAAGTGATAAGGAACATGGTAATAATCAGATCCAGCGTGAAGGAACCCGTGATGAGCCCTGTATCGGGGAAATACATCCCGAAGACTTTGAATATCACGATGGAAATAATCGTCTGCAGAAGGCAGATAAACGCCTGATATATCATATGGGAGGCAAGGTAGGCGGAAATATGAAGCCCCGACCGGTGCTCCCGCTTGATAATATCGCGCTCCTTGCACACCACCTGGATGGAATTGAACATTCCGTTCCAGATACAGACACAGACGACGGCAAGGGAACCGAATTTGGTATATTCCATGTTCCGGAACATTTTGGAACCAAGCACATACACCACGAGGAACGCGATGACTGCCGCCATGGGGAGAACCTTCCAGTTTTTCTCGTGGATCATCAGGCGGAGCTGCTTTCCGATATAAACCGGTATCTGCTCAAACCGCGATTTGTAGGATCTGGCATTGGAACTTCCCTCGGCGTTTCCTTCACCTGAGGCGTCCTTCTTTTCCGTTTTTCCGGTAGAATCTCCTTCAAAAACCAGGGAAGAACGACCGGCGCGTTCTGCGGAATACACTTTATATTTTTCGATGAATTCATCCGCGCGCCCGTCACCGCCTTCATTTTTGGCGTTGATGATTTTGACGATCCCTTCCATTGAGTCTGAGCCGAAGAACTCGCGCGCCTCCTGAATCCCGCCATAAAAGGCAAGGTGCCCTACCTTGGTGTCGGTGCTCTTCGCAAGCACGATCACCTGGTCGAAAAGGTGGGCGACACGGTCAGGCGCATGGGTAATTACCATCACGGTTTTTCCCTGGCAGGCGATCAGGCGGAGGTTTTCCATCAGCTCGCCGGCCATGATTCCGTCAAGGCCGGAATCGGGCTCATCCAGGATAAACAGGGATGGGGATGCGATAAACTCCATACAGATCGAGAGCCTTTTTTTCTGGCCGCCCGAAAGCTTGGCGACAAGCTCCTTTTCTCTTCCTGTGAGACCGAAGGTCTCGAGAACCGCACTGATGCGCCGCTGCTTTTCCTCAGAGTTCATATCCCGGGGAAGGCGGAGATCTGCCGCGTTCTGTACCGTACTTCCGACCGTATCCTGCGGACGCATCAGATTGTCCTGCGGTACAAAGCCGATCTGGTACTTCACCTGATCGTAGTCGCGGTAATAATCCACTTCCCCTTCCTTAATTACGGCATCGGCTTTTTCGTACCCTGTAACAGCATTGACAAAGGTACTCTTTCCGGCACCGGAGCCGCCCAGGATAAGGATCATGTTGCCGGGGTCGATGGAGAGGTCGATATCTTCCAGAAGCTTCACTGTTTTCATCATCTGATGGACAGATCTCTCGTCAATCTGGATGGAGAGGCTGTTCTCCTGGGGAGGATATCCGTATACCAGACCGGAACCCTCAAAAATGAAACGGGTATCACCGATCTGAATGCAGTCATCGACCGTGATTTTGATTTTTTCATGAACCGGTTTTCCATTGTGGAGCACCTGCTCCGCCAGGAATTCCTCCATGGTCCAGTGGCCGCTTTCAAAATGGAAGGAGAGAGAAGCGTCTTTGTTGTCGGCTCCTCTTCCGCTGATGGTCACGGTATGAGGGCTGGCATCCATATTCAGGAACCGCCAGTCCCTGGCGCTGACATAGTTTGTGAAGAAAATCGCTGTCAGCATCCGCTCGTTGACAATTCGAAGGACACAGCCGTCATGAAGCTTAGCCTTTTCTCCTTTCCTCACAAAATGACCGGCAACAAAGGTATAGCATTCATCCGAAAGGTTGTGGTAATACCAATCGCCGTCTATGTAAGAGATTTCACCCTGGTTTTTATCCAGAAAGGAATATGTCAGCTGGAGACTGGTGGTCGTAAAAACTTCCACCGGGCATTGTCCGCGGATAGCAGCATTTCGGAAAATCACATACTGGCGGGGCTTTTCCTGCCCTTCAAAAAAGACAAGACCCGCGGCTGAAGGCTTCCCGGTACTTTGTATGGCCATATGAAATCCTCCTCTGGTTGCGCTTTTGGCCGAAAAGATCGGTGTATTCTTATGATAAAGAGTGGTTATGTGATATTATATCATAGAATGGCCGGGTTGGGACAGAAAATATCGGCCATAATTATGAAAAAAATTCGAATTCTTTAAAATATACTGGATATTTCTTTATAATCTGCTGTATAATAGTTTCTATTGACGGCGATGCATTTGAGGGCAGAGCTGTTTCAATTTATAAATCGAAGGAGATCATTATGGAAAGCAGTATTTTCAGGGAAAAATCGATGCAGCAGCTTTCTGCACCGGAACAGCTGACGGGATATCTCAGGGTAACCGGCCCGGGGGTGTGGGTCACCCTGAGCGGTATCATCGTACTTCTGGCAGGCCTGTTCTTCTGGGGAACCTTCGGAACTATCATCTCAAGTGTGACCGCTCCTGCCGAAGTGAAGGATGGAGTAGTGAGCTGTTACATTCTGACAACCGATCTGAATTCCAAAATGTCGGAGGTAAAGATCGAGATCGGAGATGTTGAAATAATGGCTGAGACCG
>CAMOXX010000113.1 GCA_946629475.1 uncultured Blautia sp.
GCAAAAAGATTGACGAGATCTACAGCGAATTCCGTGACAGGCCGCTCGGCTCCGCATCGGTGGGACAGGCACACTTTGGCATTCTGAAGGATGGAAGGAAGGTCGTGACGAAGGTTCGCCGTCCGGGCATCGCAGAAATGATGCGTCAGGACTTTGTGCTTCTGCGAAAGCTTGCCAAAGGCTTCAACGTGGTGACGGAGGCTGCGGATGACAGCGATGAGCAGCTCGACCTGATCGAGGTGATCGAGGAGTTCGAGAAGGTGACCGAGGAGGAGCTGGATTTCCGTACCGAGGCACGGAACACGAAGTTCTTTAAGGAGAACTGTATCGAGGATGAAGAGAAGGTCACCTGCCCGGATGTCGTCGATGAACTGACCACGGAATGTATGTTTACGATGTCCTTTGTGGATGGCTATTCCATCTCCAAAAAGGACCGTGTGATCGAAGACGGCTATGATGTGGAGGATATCGGCCGCAGAATTGTTGAAAACTATGTCCACCAGATCCTGGACGTCGGAACCTTCCATGCTGATCCTCACCAGGGCAACATTATGATCAGCCACGGGAAGCCGGTCTGGATTGATTTTGGTATGCTTGGCCGCATTACGGACGGAGATATCAACATTATTCAGGGCCTGGTGCTTGCTGTGCTTGAAAAGGATGTGGAGACGATCGCCAATTCCATCATGAGCATGGGCGCTTCCACCCCGCAGACCAACCGTGACCGTATGATGGAGGATCTGGATTCCTTCCTTGACAGATACTGCTCTGTTACCAGCATCAATGACCTGGATGTTTCCGTACTCTTCGAGGAAATCTGTAATCTGGCTGCGAAGCACCATGTAAAGATGCCCGGAAGGTTTACTATGCTGGTCCGCTCACTCGGTACGATCGAGGGTGTGATTGAGGAGTTCTGCCCGGCCCTGAACCTGTTCGAGATCCTCTCCAATAAGATGATGGATCGTGCAAAGAGCAAATTTGACCTGGAGCAGGAGATCGTAGCGGTCGGAAAGGATGCTCTGGAGATATCCAAGAAGGCAGCAAAGATTCCCGCCCTCGCGTCGGATGTGCTCAAAAATGTGGCGAGAGGCAGGACAAAAATCAATCTGGAACTGACAGGATATGAGGATCTGATCGATAAGAGCAGCGAATCCATTCGAAATGTTGTGATGGCTCTCTTTGCGTGCGTACTGTTCTTCGGATCTTGCATTCTCTGCACAACGGATCTTCAGCCTACAGCGCCCGGCGGTATGCCTGCTATCGCGGTTGTCGGCCTGATATTCTCGGTGGCGCTGGCAATCTACGCGATCGGGAACCTTTCCAAAAAGAAGTAATGTATCTGTTCAGCACCTTCACATTGGAACCGCAGACGATTCAGTTCTAATGAGAACTCCCCCGACCCCGTCCGAAAACGTGATGCATAAAGAATGTGCAGGTTCTGTGATTCACAGAACCTGCACATTCTTTACATATTTTGAACACATCTGTATCGTAAAGTTACCTCAGTTTCAAAGATGAAAAAAAACAGCACCGGCGCATTCGGAGCCCGGGGATCGGAGAAAGTGAGGAACGCATATGAAGTACAGACATCTTGCAATCATTCTTGGAGCAGTAATTACAGTGACATCAGCCGGCAGCCTGCCTGTCATGGCTGAGAGTGCGGAGATCACATCGGACGCGCAGGGCGAAGCAACGGAGATGCCCGAGGGAGGAACGCCGGAAGGCGGCGCTCCGGAGATGCCGGGTATGCAGGAAGAAGGGGAGCGTGGTACCGTTAAAGCGATCGACGGAGCGAACATCACGATCACACTTGATGGGGAAGAAGAAGCAGAGCTTATTGTCACCATCACAGATAATACCGTAATCACACGCAGATCCTCCATGATGGGCGGCATGCCGGGAGGCCAGGGCGGCCCGGGAGAAATGGGAGAAGCACCCGAAAAGCCTGAAGGAGAGATGAGGGGAGGCCCGGGAGAGATGGGTGAAGCACCCGAAAAGCCTGAAGGAGAGATGAGCGGAGGCCCGGACGGCCAGGGCGGCGCTCCGGAAATGCCAGGTGAAGAAACCGCACTCACACTTGACGATATCAAGGAAGGCGATACTGTGACAGTCACCGTGGATGAAAACGGAAACGCGCTGACTATCACACTCGGTGAGGCAGGCGGAATGGGCGGCGGCCCTGGTGAGATGGGCGGAATGCCCGGCCAGGGCGGCCCCGGAGGACAGAGCCAGGGCGTGGACAGCTACAGCTCAGCCAACGAGTACTCTTCGGACCTGACCGTTTCCGGTGTGACGCTCTCCTCGACAGATGTTGATGAAAATGCCGCGCTTGTGGACAATGGCGCCTCCGTTACCTTTGAAGGTGTGACGGTAACCAGGGAATCGGAGGAGAGCAAAGGCGGGGATCAGTCGAGCTTTTACGGCGTCGGTGCGGCCGTCCTTGTGACCGACGGCAATGCCTATGTGACCGACAGTACAATTACAACCAACGCAGGCGGCGGCGCCGGTGCGTTTGCATACGGAGACGGTACCTTGTATATCGCTGACACGGATATCAAAACCGAAAAAGGAACATCGGGAGGAATCCATGCCGCAGGCGGCGGAACACTATACGCGTGGAATGTCACAGCAGAGACCGAAGGCGGATCCTCTGCGGCAATCCGGAGCGACCGGGGCGGCGGAACGATGGTCGTTGACGGCGGAACCTACATTTCCAACGGGTCCGGCTCCCCGGCCATCTACAGCACGGCAGACATCTCTGTGAACGATGCGGAGCTTACCGCAGCGGGTTCCGAGGCGATCTGCATCGAGGGGCTCAATTCCATCCGCCTTTATGACTGCGACCTGACCGGAAACATGCCGGATGATGCCCAGAATGACAACACCTGGACGGTCATTCTTTATCAGAGCATGTCGGGAGATTCCGAAGTCGGAAACAGCACCTTCCAGATGGATGGAGGAACGCTCACCTCTGAAAACGGAGGACTCTTCTACACAACCAACACGGAGAGTACCTTTATCCTGAAGGATGTGGATATCACAGCGGCCGAAGACAGTGAGTTCTTCCTGCAGTGCACAGGCAACAGCAACCAGAGAGGCTGGGGATCAAGCGGAAGCAACGGAGCGGACTGCAGCTTTACCGGAATATCGCAGGATATGAACGGGGATGTGATCTGGGACAGCATCAGCAGCCTGGATCTGTACCTGACCGAAGGCAGCACGCTTAACGGCGCGGTGATTAATGACGAGACATGGGCCGGAAACGGCGGCGCGGGATACTGCAATGTCTATATCAGTGCTGACTCCACCTGGACGGTCACAGGCGACAGCCTCCTGTCCAGGCTCTCATGCGAAGGAACGATAACCGATGAAGACGGGAACACCGTGACGATCGTCGGAACGGATGGAACCGTATACGTGGAAGGCGACAGTGAATATACCATCACGACCGCTGAATACTCTGAGACAGCAGACCTGTCCGGCGCAAGTACAATTGACGCATGGGAAAACCACGCAGTGGAAAAACCGGAGCAGATCTGATAAGAATATGATAAAGGGGCTGTGAAAAAAGTCTTGCTTTTTTCACAGCCTCTTTTCGTTGAATTAGATGCAGAAGCAGAGAAACTGATTGAAAATCAATGCGGGTCAGGATTTGATTTGCAATAGCCGGCTCACATTGCTATAATGTATTTACCAGGTTTGCGTGCAGGGGGGAACACATGGAAGATAAAAGAGTAAATAATAGAGAACCTGACAAAAATGTAAAAGAGAGCGATGTTTACAGGCTTTCTAAGCCGCGAAAAAAGGGCCTGCTGCGGCTGATTTTCAGCAGGTTCTTTGTGATCGTGCTGCTTCTGATTGCGCAGATACTTATCACGATCAGTCTTTATGCATGGCTTGAGGATCTGTTTCCTTATTTTTCGGGCTTTATAACGGTATTTACGATCTGCGGAGTCATCTACCTGTTTAACAGCGGTATGGATTCGGCGGCCAAATTGTCCTGGATGTTTATCATCGCCATCGTGCCGATCAGCGGCGTGGCTTTTCTGGCATTTACAAAGACGAACATCGGTAACCGGAAGGTCAGAAGGCGTGTGGACGAGCTGATAGGCATGACGAAAGACGCGCTGGATCAGCCTGCAGGCGTGCGGGAAAAGCTTGAGGCGGATACTTCGGGTACGGAAGATCTGGTAAAATACCTGAACAGGAGCGGATGTTTTCCGGTGTATGACAGAACCGGGGCGACGTACTTCCCACTGGGCGAGGATATGTTTGAAGCACTTCTGCCGGAGCTTGAGAAGGCCGAGAAGTTTATCTTCATGGAGTTTTTCATCATTGATGAAGGATATATGTGGGGCAGCATCCTGAAGATCCTTGAGGAGAAGGCAAGGAACGGAGTGGATGTGAGGGTGATGTACGACGGCATGCTTGAAGTGTCAACACTTCCTTCTAATTACTGCAGGCTGCTGCAGGAGCACGGTATTCAGGCGAAGGCCTTTTCTCCGATCAGGCCGGTCGTTTCTTCGCATTACAATTACCGCGACCATAGGAAGATTCTGGTGATAGACGGCAAGGTGGCTTTTACAGGAGGCGTCAATCTTGCGGATGAGTATATCAACAGGATAGAGCGGTTTGGGCACTGGAAGGACGTCGGGTTGATGCTGAAGGGGGATGCAGCCGCGAGTTTTACGCTGATGTTTTTGCAGATGTGGAACATTACCGAGAAGGAAGCGGTGTTCGAACCGTGGCTTACTGCACCTTCCGAGCTGCCGGGGGAGCCTTCGGGGTATGTCATTCCTTACGGAGACTGTCCGCTTGACAACGATAAGGTCGGTGAGGCAGTGTACATGGACATCCTTAACAGGGCAGTGGATTATGTGCATATCATGACGCCGTATCTTATTCTGGACGGCGAGCTGGAAACCGCACTTAAGTATGCTGCACAGCGCGGGGTCGATGTTAGGCTGATCCTGCCGGGAATTCCAGATAAAAAGCTGGCGTTTGCGCTGGCAAAATCACATTATAAGCGTCTTGTGGAGGCCGGCGTGAAGATTTACGAGTATACACCCGGGTTTGTGCATGCGAAGGTGTTTACGAGCGATGATAAGAAGGCTGTGGTGGGGACTATCAATCTGGACTACAGGAGTCTGTATCATCATTTTGAGTGCGCGGCTTATATGTACAGGACAGCGTGCATATCTGATATCGAGCGCGATTTTCAGGAGACACTGGTTAAGTGCCGCGAGGTGACACCTGAGAGTATTAAGAATGAGAAGTTTTTCTATAAGGCTGCAGGAAGCCTGATGCAGTTTATAGCGCCACTGATGTGAGGGCGAGGCAGGGCGAAAAATCCTTTGCGTGAGGTGACGGCGGCTTGCTTTTGCTGCTGCCGGGCTGCAGTATTAGTGGGGACTGGCTGCTGTGGCGGAAATCTCCATTGAAAATCATGCATAGTAATGACGCAAAGAAAACTAAGAAATAACAGACAGGGATTTTGTGCGTATCTGTGAAGGTACTGAACAAATATGTATATTCATAACAATGATCGGAGGCTGCATAATGAGAAAAAACAGAATAAAGAAAGCAACTGGTGTCATGTGCCTGCTCATGTCAGCAATGCTCTCCTGCACGCCGGCAATGGCATATACAGGGGAATCCTGGTACAATACGGACATCGACGGCGCAGTGACGGAGGAAACACCCGAAGCCCGTGCCCAGGACGACTTTAACCTGTTTGCCAATCGGGAATATATCATGCAGCTCGAGATTCCCGAGGGCATGGCAGGAACGGGGAGCTTTACCGGCGTCTCACAGATTACGAACCAGATGTGCCTCGACGCTGTAAAGGACGATACGGTGGGCGGCTCTGATGCAGAACTGGTGCGCCAGTATTACGCGATGCAGATGGACTGGGACACCCGGAACAGCCAGGGGATTGAGCCTGCCATGCCTTATCTGAACAAGCTTCGCGCCATCGACAGCCTGGAGGACATGACCGCTTGGTTTGCCGACAGGAGCCTGGGCGGCTTCACGGCGTATGATGATATAAGGGGCAACTGGGGCAAGACCGGCTGTCTTTTCTCCTACTGTGTCCGCGCATCCTCAGATGATCCCGGTGTACGGGTTCTGAAGCTTGCCCCGATTCGCCTTTCGCTGAACAGTATCGATGAATACAAGGAACTGAGTGAAAATGGCAAGATACTGAAGGCGCGCAGAACCGCCAGATGGACGGCTCTGCTGGAGCATCTGGGCTTTTCTGAGGATGAAGCGGCACAGATGATCGAAAACACTTTTGCTCTTGAGGGAATGCTGGCGGCAATTCAAACCGACACGAAAGAGCTGGACAATCCGTCAGACCTCAGCATTTACTGGAATCCTGCGGATATGGCGGGGCTCGAGGAAATGTGCGGCGCATTCCCCGTGAGGGAGATCCTGACAGGCTGGGGGATGGATCAGGTCAATCAGTATAATGTGAGCGATCCTGCGTACATGAAGGCACTGGCGGACATCTATACCGAGGAAAACCTGGAGATTCTGCGGGACTGGCTGACCGTACGGACTGCGGATCAGTGGGTGTATTATCTGGACCAGGCTACACGGGATGATGTGAGGAATGCTGAGAATAATGTGATGGGTATCCAGGGTGTTGAGAGTGACGAGACGACGGCGATGGTCAGCATTCGCGATGACATGCTGATTCCGCTCGATAATCTCTATATTACAAAATACTGTACACCCGAGCTGCGCAGCAAAATCCGGGAGATTATTGACATGGTACTCACGGAATACCACAGTATGCTGGAAGAAGAGGACTGGCTCTCCGAGACAATGCGCAGCAGGGCTGTCGAAAAGCTGGACAATATAGTGATTCATGACGTTTATCCGGAGACGATCGACACATGGGACGATTTTGAGTTTGAAGAAGGATGCAGTCTGCTGGAGGCTTGCCGGGCTGCGCGGCAGTACGGCCAGGATCAGGTGCTGAGTACCGTGAACCTGCCTGTGGACAGATCCTATTGGGATCGTACCGTCATGCCGGTCTCCACAGCGAATGCCTCCTACAATCCAATGGATAATTCGATCAACATCATGGGCGGCATGCTGAATGGTGTTATCTATCAGGACGACTATTCCTATGAGGAAGTATTGGGGATCGTCGGTATGATCATAGGACATGAGATCAGTCATGCGTTCGATCCGCTGGGCTCGCAATATGACAAAGACGGGGGGCTTGCTCCCTGGTGGACCGACGAGGACCGTGCCGCTTTCGATGAGCGTACGCAGAAACTGATTGACTATTATGACAATCTGGAACTGTTCGACGGCATCACGTACGATGGCAGCCGCGTGCAGGGAGAGGCTGTCGCTGACATGGGCGGATTGAAGTGTCTGCTGCGTATTGTGGACCGCATGGAAGGATTTGATTATAACAGGTTTTTTGAAGCGTTTGCAAAACTCTGGGCAGTCCGGTACGTCAAGTCCGTAGAGATCAACATTGCAAAAGCGGACGTGCATCCCCTGGGATATCTCCGTACCAATGTTACCGTGATGCAGTTCGATAAGTTCCAGGAAGTTTATGATGTAAAGGAAGGCGACGGCATGTATCTTGCCCCGGAAGACAGGATCTGCATCTGGTAAGCCCGCTGGAAAAAGAAGGCTTCCATTACTGCGGAACCATCTATGTTCTGGAAGACAACGAGCCGCGAATGGCTTATGAGATACTGTAAACGGCACCCGCACAGCATTTGACGATGCTGTGCGGGTGCCGTTTTTATGCAAGTCCGGCCTGTTTAACGGGGATGCTTGGCTTTTCTCATGAGGGAGGTGCTTCAGCGTTCTTTTTCAAATTTAGGCTCGCAGGTCAGCTCAATTCCGAGCCGGCGGAAGCCCTGGATATCCACATCGGACAGGAGAACGGAGATATGTGCCTGGCACCCTCTGAGCTGTGGAATCTGCTCCAGGGCCATGCGTGCCTCTTCGCTGTCAGCCGCACTGATTGAGAGTGCGATCAGTGTCTCGTCCGTATGAAGCCTCGGGTTGTGGCTGCCGAGGAATTTGGTTTTCAGTGTCTGAATCGGCCGCAGGGCATCCGGGGAAATGACTTTGTGCGGATGCGGTACACCGGCGAGCTCCTTCAGCGCGTTCAGAAGGAGGGCGGAGGAGGCACCGAGAAGGTCGGTCGTTTTTCCGGTGATGATGCGGCCGTCGGGAAGCTCGAGGGCGGCTGCGGGGGCACCGGTTTTTTCTTCCAGAGCCATCGCTGCGGGGACAACGGCCCGGTCCTCGGGAACCGCATGTGCCTGCTGCAGCAGAAGCTCGATCTTGTAGGCCTCTTCCTCTTTTCCGGTTCCGGCGGCAAGAGCATCCATGCTCTTATAATAACGCCGGATGATTTCCTGCCGGGACGCTTCCCTGCAGACTTCGTCATCGATGATACAGTTGCCGGCCATATTTACGCCCATGTCGGTGGGAGACTTGTAGGGACTTTCTCCGATGATTTTTTCAAACATGGCCTGAAGCACCGGAAAGATCTCGACATCGCGGTTGTAGTTGACGGTCGTCTCGCCGTAGGCCTCCAGATGGAACGGGTCAATCATATTCACGTCATTCAGGTCGGCCGTGGCCGCTTCGTAGGCCAGGTTGACCGGGTGCTTGAGAGGAATATTCCAGATCGGGAAGGTCTCGAATTTGGCATAGCCGGCGGTGATGCCGCGCTTGT
>CAMOXX010000114.1 GCA_946629475.1 uncultured Blautia sp.
AAGCATGGCCTGGGTATGGCGGTAGATATCAACACGCTGTACAACCCTTACCATAAAATTGTGACAAACGATGACGGAACGACAGAGGAAGTGATAGAACCGGCTACAGGAGCACCTTATCTGGACAGGACCCAGAGCTTCGATTACAAGATCGAAAAGGGTGACCTGTGCTACAGCCTGTTTATCGAAAAGGGCTTTGAATGGGGCGGCGACTGGACCGACCGTCAGGATTTTCAGCACTTTGAGCTGCCTTCGGATATCACAGAACAGTATTCAGAAATGTATGCCCAAAAGTAAAACATGAAGGAGCAGTCCGGCATGCGCCAGTTTAAAATACTATTAGTCGGAATCAATGCAAAATACATCCATACCTGCCCGGCTATATACAGCCTTAAGGCCTATGCGGATGCGCAGGGCGGCACGGATAATGCCGCCGTCATCACGGCAGAATATACTATAAATGACCGGTACAGCGATATCCTTGACAGCATCCTTTCCCATGAAGCGGATGTCATTGCCTTCTCGACCTACATCTGGAATGTGGACCGCGTTCGAAGACTGGTTCGCGATCTCCGGAAAATACTGAACGAACAGGCAAAAATCTGGATCGGCGGCCCCGAGGCAACGTATTTCCCGGCTCCTTTTTTGCTGGAGGACGGAGCGGATCTCTGCATGCTGGGTGAAGGGGAGGAAACTTTCACTGCACTGATCCGCCATATGCCGGACGTGCCCGGCATTCGGGGGATCGCTTTCAGGGAAAACGGAAGGGTTGTGAGCACCGGATCTTCCGTACCGGTCGATATCAACCGGATTCCTTTCCTCTACCGGGATCTGTCGGCTTACGAGCACAGGATCCTTTACTACGAATCGAGCAGGGGCTGCCCCTTTTCGTGCGCCTACTGCCTGTCGGGAAATGAGAGAGGGATACGCTTTCGGGATATCGCAAAGGTGAAGGAAGAGCTGCAGTTTTTTCTGGATCAGAGGGTTCCTCAGGTGAAGTTTATCGACCGGACCTTTAACGCCGATCCGGACCATGCAATGCAGATCTGGCAGTATCTCAGGGATCATGATAACGGGGTTACGAATTTCCACTTTGAAATCGAAGCGGAGCGGATCACCCCGGAGGAGCTTGCGCTGCTGTCCGGCCTTCGCCCCGGCCTGGTCCAGATGGAGATCGGGGTTCAGTCATCGAATCCTTTGACCCTGAAGAGCGTTCATCGCAGCACGAAGCTTGATAAAATCCGCGATGTTATGGATGTCCTCACCAGGACCCAGAATATCAATCTGCACCTTGATCTGATTGCCGGTCTGCCTTATGAAGATCTCGAGAGCTTTTCGGAGTCTTTCCAGGCCGTATATGATATGCGGCCTCATCAGCTGCAGCTGGGCTTCCTCAAGCTGCTGAAGGGGACGGAACTCTACGAGCGGAGGGAGGAATACGGTCTGGTGTGCTCGGAAGACGCGCCCTATGAGGTTTTAAAAACCCGATGGCTGTCATACAGCGACATCAGTCTTCTTCACAGGGTCAGCGACCGCGTGGAAGAGTATGTCAGCTCGCAGGGCTTCGGCCGGAGCCTGCCTCTGGCCGAAAAGATGTTTACGGACGCGTTTACACTTTTTAAGTCACTTGCCGGGTATTACAGGGACAACGGATATGAGCAGAAACCACCTTCCGTTTTCAGAAGATATGAGGTTTTTTCTGATTTTCTGAAGGAATGGGCGGGGAAAAACGGATGGGCTGGTTCCGATGAGCTGGCGCTTTTACTGGAGATGGTACGTTTTGACCAGTATCTGCACACTCATCCCAGCCGGCGCATGAGCGCCAGGGAGAAATTCCTGCTTGGAAATGCCGTGGAAGAATATCTGTTTGATTATCAGGAAACATCTCCCGTGAACGGAGAGGCTTCGTTCAGACTCCTGTCCAGGAAGTATTCCGAAGGAACGGGTTCTGAATAGCTGCAATAAAAAAACAGGCGGGGAGAAAGACATGAAGCTGGACAAAAAGGAATGCCGGGATCTGGAGAATGAGTTTTTTGATCTCGATGATGAGAATAAGATCGCTCACCTTCAGAGGAATTTCGAGAGGCCAAGCGAGATATTTGACCTGAACGCGTTTACGAAAACGCCTGTGATGAATCATGAATTCATCGAGTGGCTGACAAGCTTATTCGACTATGTTCCAAAGAAGTACAAGCTGGATATCACAGTGTACTTTGACGACCTGGAAGAATTCAATGAGAACGAGCTTGGGGAAATCTGCAGGCAGAATATTCTTCTGGAAATGAAAATTCAAAACAGAAAGGCTGTAAGGCAGAATAAGCTTGCGCTTGGCCTGTGCGGGATTGGAATCCTGATGATCCTGATTTATTTTTCACTGGATTTCATGTGGGGCAGCGAGGGTGCCGTAAAGACCATCATCATGTTTGTCCTTGAAATACTGGCAACGGTTCCTTTCTGGGGCGCCGCCGATATATTCTTTGTAGGAAACGGCGAGCAGAGAGAAACGGTAAGAGGATTCAAGAAACGATTCCACACGATAACCTTTTCAAAATGCTGAATGCATCAGAAGACAAGGGCTGCAATTCGGGTTTGTTTTTCTTAATATATGATTGTGTGAGAGGAGAATAAAGATCATGAGCAATATTCTAAGACTTGTACTGACATTGCTTTTTGATGCATACAGTCCTTTTTTGGTTGCCGCGAGGGCACTTTATATTGCCGGCGCATGGCTGCTCCTTCGGAAGTCCGGCATAGCCGGCTGGTGGTCGCTGATTCCGTGGGCGAGGGAATACCAGCTTGGACGATGCGCCGCAAGGGAGCCGGAAGGCCGGTATCTGTGTGTGACGAGCATGTTGATTACGGTCCTGGATGTTGTCGGGATCTGTTTTCAGTGGAACAAGGACAACGAGACACTGATCGCTTTTGTCCCGTTGATTTTTGTAATCCTGGTCTCTGTAATGCTGGTGCATTTTATTTATAATATCCGTGTATTTGCAGGCTTTACCCATGTATACGGCGTCAGCAGATGGTGGCTTGTTTTCTGCATAATTGATGAACTGCGGTTTATTCCGATGCTGGTATGGGGACTGTCCGGCAAGTATCAGCCGGCCTGGAAGGTCGAGGACCTGAAGGCGGAGCTGGAGCGCCTGGCGACCCACGGAAGCGCGACGGTTATGAACGAAGGGCTGACGGTCAATCTGAAGGACCGTCATGTGAAGGAATTCTTCCAGAAAAAATACCTCCTGAAGGATATTCACATGGCCATTCCGCAGGGGCACATGGTTCTGCTGCTCGGCGGATCCGGCGCGGGCAAGACAACCTTCCTGAATGCCGTGAACGGATATGAGAAGGCGGATGCCAGTGTGACGCTGAACGGAAACGACATGTACAGGGATTATAAAAAGATGCAGTATGAGGTGGGCTTTGTTCCGCAGCAGGAGCTGATGCGCGGCAAGGACACCGTAAAGAAAACACTGCTTGACGCGGCGAAGCTGCGCCTGTCCAAGGATATTCCCGCGGAGGAGCGTGAAAAGCGCGTCAATGAAGTGATGGAAATATTCGGACTGGTTCCTGTAAAAAACCATCTGGTGGAAAAGCTGTCGGGCGGTCAGAAAAAGAGACTTTCGATTTCGATGGAGTTTATCTCTAATCCGTCACTGTTCATTCTGGATGAGCCTGACTCGGGTCTTGACGGAGTCATGGCACGGGAGCTTTTTGAGCAGCTGCGCGGGATTGCCGACACCGGAAAGATTGTAATCGTGATTACACACACGCCTGACCGGGTAATTGATCTGTTTGATGATGTTATCGTTCTCGCGAAGGACAGTTCACGGACGGGCCGTCTCGCGTTCTATGGCAGTATCGATGATGCGCGGGCTTTCTTCAACAGGAATACGATGGAAGAGATTGTAAAAACCATCAATCAGAAGGAAGAAGGCGGCGATGGGCTGGCGGATGAGTTTGTACTGAAATATGCGGAGGTACAAAATGGATAACAGGAATGAAAACGGTTCAGTAAAGCAGTTGGAAGTGCGGCACCGCGGCCGTTTCGGCCAGATCGGAATCTATTTCGGCAAGTTTTTGCGGATGTTCATATACCAGAGCGACTGGAAGATGCTGCCGATGGCCGCGATTATCGCGGGCCTCGTCGGTTTTGCCCTGGGCGGGGGGTTCGGACGCACAATGGAGGGGACGCTCACAGCGGTATTTGCCGTGGTGTGCGTGTGTATCTGGAACGGGTCCTTCAACTCCATTCAGGTTGTATGCCGCGAGAGAGGCGTGGTAAAACGGGAACACCGTTCCGGAATGTATGTTCTGTCCTACATCATGTCACATATGATGTATCAGCTCCTTTTATGTATCCTGCAGACGGTGGTAACCGAAATCGTGCTGCATCTGGTCGGCATGAAGTTTGTGGGCAGGGGGCTTTTTACGCCCTGGCTGCTTTTGGATGTCGGGATTACCCTGCTTCTGATTACCTACGCCGCCGATATGCTGTCCCTTTGGATATCCACGCTTGTGCATTCCACAACGACAGCCATGACAATCATGCCTTTTGTACTGATTTTCCAGCTGATCTTTTCGGGCGGCGTGTTCTCCATCCCGGCAGTTGTAAAGCCGATTGCGCTGCTGACGATTTCAAACCCCGGGCTCAAGGCGATGGCCTCCCAGGTGAATATAAACGACCTCCCCTACTCGGCCATAAATGGTATGGTCAACATGGTTGACAAGGTTGAAATCGGAGGAAAAGTTACTGTCGGTCAGGTGCTGGACATCATGTCGGATGAAGATAATCCGACGATCTCGGAACTCCGGGCGATCGAGGTGGGAAACACGATGACCGTCCGGGAGGTCGGAGAGGATCTGCTGACGAAAGACAGCTATGCGGATCTGCGCAGTGAAGAGCTGACAGGCAATATAACGGTTGAGGAAGCGGTAACTGCGCTGATGGAGATGGAAGACCTTGATGAGCTCATGGACAAGGAGATTGGTACGATCACGACTGTCGGAGGGGTGGTTGACTACCTTGCAGAAGACAGCACTGTCCAAAGCAATTGGGATGAAGGAGTAGACATTTATATGACCGTTGGCGACGCCATCGACATCATTGGCCGTGAAGAGACCATGGCAAAAATCGAAGCAGCGGCATCCGAAGCCATGTATGAACCCGATTACGAGAATACAGGAAGCAACATAATTCACAACTGGCTTCACCTGCTGATCTTTATCCTTGTGTTTTCCGTGCTGTCCGTATTCACATTAGGGTTTATTGATAAGGATAAACGGTAAACAATCCGTAAGGAGCACAGGGATCTATGGGAATCAGCGTTAAGCGAATCATCCTGACAATTGCCATGGCGATACTCTTCGTCATTGCCTTCGGGTGGGTGATCATGATGCAGAATCATGCGACTCTTGTCAGGAACCAGTCAGGGGAAGAAACCCTGAAACGGGAAGAAATTACCCAGACAAGGAAAGATATTGAATCTGCCTGGAATATCATGAACAGGCGGATCCGGGAGCAGTATAAAGTGGATGCCGCTCTTGTGGCCCTGCCGCTTCGCAATATTATAGAAGAAAGCGGAGATAAGGCGATTGCCCTTTATTCAGGCGGTGCTGTGATCAAGGTAGAGGACGGCGGGATTACCGCGCCGGATGATACTGACAGTAAGCTTGGCCTGACTGCTGAGCTGTTTAAGGGAAGAGAAGGCATTTTCACTTCACCGGTTAATGATAATACTATTGTAGTCTACAGCAGGATCAGCGGTCCTTACTACTATATCAACTGGCATGAGAATGTCAATATAGACCTGGATACAGAGAACGCGCTTGACATACCGGATATTCTGCGAAAGGCGGAGGCTGCGTACAATGTATACGCGTTATGCTATGTTGAAGACCCTGATGCGGAAAACGGTGTAAGAATCCTGTACTGCAACGATATTATCCCGAATCTGGCAGAAGTATTCCGCAAAGATGAAAAAGTGGACATCTCGTCTTTTGAGACTGAAGACGAAGTGTCCTGTCAGTTCGGGACTTTGGCGATGAAGGATGTCACCTTCCGTTACGTGAAAAGCGAGGTCCCCGAGATCGGCGGAGTGCTGACCTTGCTGTCGGTCCGGCCGAATCCTTATATTAAAGCGCTAAGCCAGGGTACCTACATGTTTACAGCGCTGATCCTTTTTGTTGCGGTCCTGGTCGTAACAGGAATCTGGCTGTATTATTATATCCGTAAGAATTCTCTGACCGAAGCCCTTGAAAGATGGTACAGACCCTCCTATGTCCGCCGCTATGCAGCGCTGTACGGCATTATCGGCGCAGTCCTGATATTCCTGAGCGGACTGCTGATTTACGCGCTCAACGGGTTATATGACGATTCGGCGGCGGGTAAGGAAAGGCTGCGTTCAGCAGAAGAGAGCCTGAGCATGTATTCTGACAGGGTTAAGCTGAATATGGAGCGTTTCCTGGAAATATATCAGGAATATGGTGAGCATATCGCGGAAGTCCTGGACAACTATCCTCAGCTGAGGGAACAATCGGTACTGGAAGCGCTGGCAGAGAGCATTTCGGCATCGTCGATCACCCTTTATGACGATGATGGTTATGAAACTGCGAGCAGCGGTGATTATATCGGCCTCGCGCTGGGCAGCAGTCCCGAGTCAGTGACATATGATTTCCGGCGGATTCTGAACGGCGTTCCGTCCATCGTGCATGAAGTGGAAACCGATGAGATCACAGGCGAGAGCGGAATCAGGGTGGCGGTCAGAATCAGAGATACAGAGGATCCGTCCCGGTATGGCGCTATGGTAATCTGCGTGGATCCGGCGCTGCTTGACATTAACGTCTCCCAGATGGCAGATGCCGTGCTGCAGAACATGTCAGGGGAGAACGTTGTCCTTTGCATCGTGGACCGGGAATCCGGAGAGATCCTTTCCTCCGGCGTGGAAGAACTGGTTCACAGGAATATCTCTGTTCTGGGGCTGGATGTCAGCAGGCTGCAGAGTCCCTTTATCGGAACGACGAAGACGGACAGCGGATCCCTGTTTATTACTACTTCGGAACTGAGTACATACAATGCTTCGAGTGAGATGCCGGAAGCGGGGCCTGTGACTGCTGTCTGCGCGGTGCCAAAAGTATCAAACGCGTCCGGGATGCTTGCGTCTGCGCTGACAGGCTGTGCGCTGTTTATTGTGATTTATGCGGTCCTGTCCTGGATGGTTCTCGGCAGATACACGGACGAATTCTATGATAAGAACAAAAAGGAAGGCCGTCCTGTGGAGAACCGAAAGAAGGGCTGGGAGGGGCTGTGGGATTATCTGAACTCGATCAGACCGGAAAAAATCGGCCTGATCACGATGGAAATCATTGTCGGCCTGTACCTGGCCCAGCAGATTCCCATTGCCAATTTTGATACGGCGCTCTCCCGCAACTCTGTCTATTACTATATTAATTCGGGAAGATGGGAAAAAGGGATGAACCTGTTCGCGATCTCAGGAATTCTTATACTGCTGGGACAGGTTCTTCTGGTTGTCATCGGAATGAGAGTTCTGCTGACATGCATCTCCACGTTTGTGGGATCCAAGGGAAAAACGATATGCAAACTGATCAGAAGCCTTACCATGTATCTGGCACTGTTCCTGTTCGTGATCCTGGCTCTCAATTACCTCGGGCTCAGTATGAGCACGATTCTGGCAGCAATCGCAACGCTGGGCATTGCGGTATCCCTGGGAGCCCAGCACTTTGTTTCGGACATCATTGCAGGCCTGACGCTGGTATTTGAAGGCGCTGTTCATGTCGGGGATATCGTAGACCTTGGAGTTGGAATGAAGCTGTATCACGGGACTGTGCGGGAGATCGGCCTGCGCTTCATCCGGATTCTGAAGGATGACGGCAATATTGTGACTTTGAGCAACCGCGATATCAATATGACCACAAACATGATGGTGATGAATTCCCGATGCAGCTGTGAGTTTACCATTTCATCTGAATACTCGATAGAGGATATCGAAGCATTGCTGCTCACAGAGCTTCCTGAAATCGGGAAGAAAGACAGGCGGATACTGCGGGGACCGGATTATCAGGGTATTACCACCCTTGAAGGCGGGCATATGACGTTTCTGGTCACGGCAGAATGCAGGGAAAAAGATATTTCTGCGGTACAGCAGATTATTTTCCGGACGGTGCAGCGTATTTTAACACAGAATGGTTACCGGATCTGACGATATAAACAATCCGTAAGAAGTTTTTGGCAAGTGATTCATAAGAGGGGAGGAATCAATATATGTCCATGAAAAAAGTATCCCAGAAAACAACGATTGAAATTGAATCGCCTCTTCTTGACAGTGAAGTGCAGGAGGAAATCAGGACAGCGGTAAAGGAAGCGGCAGAGGAATCCGTTTCGGAGGCAGCGGATATGGCGAAGGACGCCGGCAAGCAGGCTTTAGAGAAGGCAAAGGAATTTGCCGAGGATGCAAAGCCGGCAGTGAAGGATACCGTAAGGTCGGTCCGGCAGGCAATTAAGGATGCAGTGCCTGTAGTGAGTGACGCAGTAAAAGGAACGATCGACTATATAAAGGAAGTGGAAG
>CAMOXX010000115.1 GCA_946629475.1 uncultured Blautia sp.
CGCCGCATCCGGCTTATTGCTGTTTTGTATACCCGCCACAGTTTTCCTCCCTTTTTTCATATGATAAAACTCCTGCACCCTCAGGACCAGAAACGAAATTTGCCTGAAATGCAAGCATTTCATTCGAAATTTCGTTTCTGGTCCTGGGGTGCTGTATTTTTATCATTATAACATTTCTGCGATATATGTAAAGAGCGGTTTTGGGGCTCCGGTTGACATTTCAGGATTGATAGGATAGTCTTATCTTTGAAAAATCTGATGTTTAGAAATGGGAGAAAAGACGTGAGAGAAAACATTCTGATTCTTGATACAGTAGATTCCACCAATGATTATCTGAAAAAGGAGGCTGAAAAAGGGGCCCCGGACGGGACTGTCGTGATTGCCCGGGAGCAGACCTCCGGGAAAGGAAGGAAAAGCCACAGTTTTGTCAGCAGCTCCGGTGGAATCTACTATTCTCTGCTGATCCGTCCGGAAGGATACTCTCCGGCGGATATCCTTACGCTTACCCCGAAAGCAGGTGTGTGCGTCTGTCACGCGCTGCGCTCCGCTTTTGGTATCCGGGCAGGCATCAAATGGGTAAATGACATTTTTTATCATAACAAAAAAATCTGCGGAATCCTGGCCGAAGGAGGAGCGATGGGCAGTGCGGATATCCCATGGGTCGTCATTGGGATCGGCGTCAACCTGAATCAGACAGTATTTCCTACGGAGCTTTCCGGCATCGCCACCTCGCTCAAGCTGGAAACCGGAAAGGACTACTCCTTCGACATTTTTGCGGAGGAGCTGACACGGCACCTTGATCTTATGCGCGAAGATCCGTTTTCCGCCTCTTATCTGGAGGAGTA
Source organism: uncultured Blautia sp. (assembly GCA_946629475.1). Taxonomy (GTDB): domain Bacteria; phylum Bacillota; class Clostridia; order Lachnospirales; family Lachnospiraceae; genus Blautia_A. Next base: position 846 of record CAMOXX010000115.1, read on the forward strand.
CCGAAAGCTCTGCATCACAGTCGGGCGGGATATCACGTTCGTAAAGGACGGTGTTCCTCATATCAGCCATGCATCAGGAATCGATGACGCGTTCGGACTCATTACCGGAGAAGGCATTCTCCGAAGCGGCGAAGTGAGCGTACGCCCTGTCTGATATCAGAAAAGACGATCCGGGAATCACGAAAGCATGATTCCCGGATCGTCAATCAGATTATCCCCGTCGGCAGCACCTGTCGCGAGCCGGTCACAGCGCTCATTCTCCGGATGACTGTTGTGGCCTTTGACCCAGCAGTACGTGACTTTGTGAGGCTCCATAGCCTTCAGAAGCCGCTGCCACAGATCAATATTTTTAACCGGCTCATTTTTCGGGCCGCGCTTCCATCCTTTTTTCAGCCAGGATTCGATCCAGTGCTGATTGAATGCGTCTACAAGATATTTCGAATCCGAATACAGTGTTGCATCGCAGGGCTTTGTAAGCGCTTCCAGCGCGGCGATCGCCGCCATCAGTTCCATGCGGTTGTTTGTCGTACGCGTGTAACCCTGGCTCAGTTCTCTCTCGTGAAGCTGCCCCTTCGAATCCACAAACTGAATCACAGCCCCATATCCTCCGGGACCATCCGGGTTTCCCCTTGCAGCCCCGTCCGTGTAGATGTCCACATGTGTCATGTTCTGTCACATTCCTCCCGACATGATATGACGGTTTTCGATAATGTACGTAATCAGTGAAATGATCGTCAGCGCGAGGGAAACCCAGAAGAATATCTGGCTCAGCACCTTGAAGAACGGGATATCAAAATTCAGGATCAGCAGGATGATCATGATCATCTGGGACGCTGTCTTGAATTTTCCCCAGTAGTTCGCCGCAATCACAACTCCCTTTTCGGCCGCGATCAGGCGGAAACCGCTGATGATGAACTCTCGCGCGATCACAATCACCACGAACCAGGAAGGAAGCCTCTCGAGATCAATCATGCAGATCATCGCGGAGCAGACAAGCAGCTTGTCCGCAAGGGGATCCATGAATTTTCCGAAATCGGTAACCAGATGGTTCTTCCGCGCCAGATACCCGTCAAACCAGTCCGTTATGCTCGCAGCCGCAAAGATCAGACAGCAGATATACCGGTTGGCACTGCCTCCCCATCCTGTCAGCATGAACAAAACCAGGAACGGAACCATAATCACTCTGATAACTGTCAGTTTATTCGGCGTATTCATCAGCAATCTCTCCTATTAAATCATACTCCAGCGCTCCGGTCACCTTTGCCTTTACAAAATCGCCGGTCACCATCTGCTCTCCGGACTGGATGAAAATATAACCGTCAACCTGGGGAGCGTCCGCATAAGTCCTGGCGATATATGCGCTCTCCCCGGAAATCTGCCCTTCCACCATGCAGAGGACTTCTCTTCCGATCATGTCCTGCCCTTTTTCGGCCGAGATCGCCTGCTGCAGCTCCATGATCTCATCTCTTCTCGCCTCTTTTACTTCCTCAGGAATCTGATCCTCCATCTCGGCGGCAGGCGTACCCTCCTCCGGAGAATACGTAAAGACGCCAAGGCGGTCAAACTCCATCCTGTCCACAAAATCGACAAGCTCCGCATGTTCTTCCTCTGTTTCGCCCGGAAAACCGGAAATCAGCGTTGTCCTGAGAACAATGTCGGGAATCTCTTCCCGAAGCTTTTCGACAATCCCGGTGAGTTCCTGCCGGGTAGTATGCCTGCCCATCCGCTTCAGGATTCGGTCACTCGCATGCTGGATCGGCATGTCAAGATAGTGGCAGATTTTCGGTTCTTCCTTCATGACCTGAATCAGCTCATCCGAAATCTCCTCCGGGTAACAATAGAGAATGCGGATCCACCGGAACCCTCTGATACGGCAGAGCCTGCGGAGCAGCTCGGGCAGTGATTTTTTACCATAAAGATCCCTGCCGTATACGGTAGTCTCCTGCGCAACAAGAATCAGCTCCCTGACTCCCCTGGCCGCAAGATTTTCCGCCTGGGAAACAAGTTCCTCCATCGGGACGCTCCTGTAGCTTCCCCTCAGGGACGGAATGATGCAGTACGTGCAGTGCTTGTCACATCCTTCGGCGATCTTGAGATACGCGAAATGGCCTCCCGTTGTCACAATCCTGCTGCCAGCGTCGGGTACCAGCCGGCTGATGTCATGGAAACATCTGTAGGGTTCTGCGCCGCCGCATTGATCCACTGCTTTGAGGATCTCATCATACGAAGAAGTCCCCAGCACCGCATCTACCTCGGGGATTTCCTTCAGAATCTCGTCCTGATAGCGCTGTGCCATGCATCCCGTGACTCCAAGGAACCGGATCTGCCCGTTTTTTTTAAGCTCTGCCATCTCAAGGATCGTCTGCACGCTCTCTTCCTTAGCATCCCCGATAAAGCAGCAGGTGTTGATGATTACACCCTCTGCCTCTTCCTCGTTCACCACGATCTCATGGCCGCCTTCGCTGAGAAGCCCCAGCATCTGTTCGGAATCAACAAGGTTTTTGTCACATCCGAGAGAAATCAATAAAAGCTTCATTCCTGATCGTCGTCCTCATCCTCATAATCTTCTTCGGAAGCATCCTCATCATATTCTTCATCGGATTCCTCTTCGAAGTTTTCCTCGCCCTCATCGTCGAAGTCATCCTCCGTGTCCTTTGCCGACTCGGAGAACATGTCCGCCGGGAGAGTTTCCGGGATATACCGGTTGTCCTCATCCTCAGCATCGTTATCTTCAAGAATCTTAACTTTTCCCTTATAAAGCTCATCGATTGCAATGGAAAGCGGCTTTCTGTTGGCTGCTCCGGGGACAAGCGGCTCCTTGCCGGAGATCAGCTGCCTGGCGCGTTTGCTCGTCGCAAGAACCAGGGAATAACGGCTGTTGATCAGCATGGCGTTGTCGTTTTCTTCATTGTTCTCATTGATCGCTTCAATAAGCTCATTGTAGGATGGATGAATCATATAATTTCCCCTTTCATCGTATCTTTTGACATGGCACGGATCACAGAATGATTTCGGAATGACCGGAAATGCTCGCTCTGTATGATTCCGTGCAGTCTCTCGGCGCAATCGTCGGCTCCTCCGGTCTCATTTACAAGGATGTAATCGTATTCCTCCATTGCCCGGGCTTCCACCGCTGCCTGCAGCAGTCTCCCGCGGATTACCTCTGCGCTCTCCGTCCCGCGGTTTACCAGCCTGCGCTCCAGCTCCTCCATGGAGGGCGGTGTGATAAAAATGAGCACTGCCTCGGGGAAACGCTCTTTTACCTGCCGGGCCCCCTGCATCTCGATCTCCAGGATTACATCGCGGCCCTGTAAAAGCTTTTCCCTCACATACGGCAGAGGTGTGCCGTAATAATTATCTACATATTTCGCATACTCAAGAAGCTGGTCGGACTCGATCAATTCTTCGAATTTTTCCTTTGCAATGAAGAAATACTCCCTGCCGTCCTGCTCACCCGGCCGCGGTGAACGGGTTGTTGCAGATACCGACAGCCAGTATTCCTCATGCCGGGAAATCAGGCTTTTCATCACCGTTCCCTTGCCGGAACCGCTGAATCCCGAAACCACCGTGAGTATTCCTTTTTGTCTGTTATCTTCCATACATTCCCCCTGTCACCCGCCTCATGACTCCGTGTCCGTGGAGGCGGGAAGTGTCTGTCCATCGGAAAACCGCCGCGCAATCGTTTCCGGCTGCAGGGCCGAGAGAATCAGATGCTGGTCACTGGTGATGATTACTGCTTTGGTTTTACGCCCCTGCGTCGCATCCACCAGGGACAGGGTACCGCGTACGCTCTGAACCATTCTTTTGATCGGCGCGGCATCGGGGTTGACTACAGCCACAATTTTGTCCTGATTCACGGCATTTCCGAATCCGATATTGATTAATCTGCTCATAGTTTACTCAATGTTCTGAATCTGTTCCCGGATCTTTTCGATCTCGGTTTTCAGCTCGATCCCCGTATCAGAGGTGAGAAGGTCTCCCGATTTTGAGAGAATCGTGTTTGCCTCGCGGTTCATCTCCTGTGCGATAAAATCCAGCTTCCGTCCAATGCCGCCGCCCTTGTTCAGAATATTCTTCATATTGCTGATGTGGCTGCGGAGCCTTACGGTCTCCTCATCGTTGCAGATTTTATCCGCGTAGATCACGACTTCGGCCGCGATGCGGGATTCGTCGATCTGCGTCTCCGCGAGCAGCTCCTGCACTTTAGCCTCAAGCTTCTCACGGTACAGGTTCAGAATCTCGGGAGAACGTTCCTCGATTTTCCGGACAAGGGCATCCAGGTTTTCAAGCTTGCCAAGAAGATCCTCCCTGAGATGGTTTCCTTCGGTCCGCCGGGAATCGGCAAATTTACGGAAGGCTTCCTCCAGGGTTCCCTTCAGAAGCTCCCACATTTCCTCCTCATCCATGGATTCATCCTCCATCGACAGGACCTCCGGGAACCGTGCCAGCCTCGATACGGTTATGTCATTGGAGATGTGGAAGGCGTCCGAGATGATGCCGAAATAGTTCATATACTCTTTTGCGAGTTCACTGTTGTATTTCAGCGCCTTGCCTGCGAGTGTGTAGTCCTCAAAGGTGATAAAAATGTCAACCTTTCCCCGCTCCATATAGGACTTCGCCAGGGCGCGGATCTGCCCTTCAAACGGATTGAGCCTTCTCGGCATCCGGATATTCAGGTCAAGGTACCGGTGATTGACACTCTTCAGTTCTACAGATATTTTCCGTTCGGGGGTGATCTGTTCGGCCCGCCCGAAACCGGTCATGCTTGTGACCATGTCAGTTTTCCTTTCATGAATCGGGCGGAGCCTTTGTCTGCTCCGCCCATTGGTATCATTATTCTGGTCCGGAACAGTCCCGGATCCTGTTTATTCCTCTTCCAGGTTTGCTCTGGCCTCGATCTCCTTCTGCTGGATATCGGCCGGAGCCTGCTCATAGCGCGCGAATTCATAAGCGAAATCGCCGCTGCCGCCTGTCATGGAACGAAGGTCTGTAGAATATCCGTAGATCTCAAGGAGCGGGACATCCGCTTCGATGATCGTATTGCCCATATGGTCCGGATTCATGCCGAGAACACGTCCGCGGCGCTTGTTCAGATCGCCCATGACATCGCCTGTAAACTTATCCGGAACCGTGACCTTCATGGAGACGATCGGCTCAAGGAGAACCGGTGAAGCATCCATAAAGCCCTTCTTGAATGCCAGAACCGCCGCCGTCTTGAATGCCATTTCCGAAGAGTCTACCGGATGATAGGATCCATCGTAGAGGATCGCTTTTACGCCGACAACCGGGTAGGAAGCGAGCGGGCCCTTCATGACGCATTCCTGAATGCCTTTTTCGACAGCCGGGAAATAGTTTTTCGGAACTGCGCCGCCGACAACAACCTGCTCGAACACGTAAGGTGTCTCAAGGTCTCCTGACGGCTCGAAGCGCATCTTGACATGTCCGTACTGGCCGTGTCCGCCGGACTGCTTTTTGTGCTTTCCTTCGACATCGGAGTTTTTGCGGATGGTCTCGCGGAACGGAACCTTCGGTTTGTCGAGCTCGATCTCAACTTTGTAGCGTTCTTTCAGCTTGCTGGCGACAACATCGAGCTGCTGATCGCCGATGCCGTACAGAAGGCTCTGGCGGTTTGCGCCGTCGTTGACGGTGCGGAGGGTATTGTCCTCGCTCATCAGCTTGGAGAGCGCCTGCGATACCTTGTCCTCATCACCCTTCTTCACAGCTTTGTATCTCTTGTATGTATACGGCACGGAAAGCTCGGTCTTCGGATAAACGATCGGCGCAGCCTTGGTCGCAAGGGAATCTCCCGTCGCAACACTGTTCATCTTCGCGATGGCTCCGATATCACCCGCCTCGAGTTTCGAAACTTCCTGCGGCTTGTTGCCCTCAAGCACATAGAGCTTGCCGAGGCGTTCCTCCTCGCCTTTTTCGACATTGATGAGGGTATCCTCGTTTGTAATCACGCCGGAGCAGACCTTGATCAGGGAATATTTTCCGATGAACGGGTCAGCAATGGTCTTCCACACGTACGCGGATTTTGCTTTGCCGGAATCAAAGTTCGCTTCGAAAGCTTCGCCCGACTTCTGGTCGACTCCGCTGATGGTCCTCTTGTCCGGGCTCGGGAAATAGTTCACGATGTCGTCCAGCAGATTGCTGACGCCGTAGAGTGCTACCGGTGCACCCATGCATACCGGGACGATGCTCGCATCACCGATGTTTGCGGAGAGCGCGTCAGAGATTTCCTCCGTTGTAAATTCATCTCCCTCAAAATAGCGGTCCATGAATTCCTCGGATGTCTCGGCTACGGACTCCATCAGAGCTTCATGATACTGCTCGAGGGTATCCTGAAGGTCCGCCGGAACCGGGCACTCTTCCTTTTTGCCCTTGGCGCCGAATTTGCGGCCTGCCTGCTTCACAACGTTTACATATCCTGTAAATTTGCCTCCCTCGCGGATCGGGAAATGGAGCGGAGCAATCTTTTTGCCGTAGAGTTCTGTAAGCTCGTCAACAACCTTGCCGTAGTCAGCGTCTTCGATGTCTATATCGGTGACGAATATCATCCTGGGAAGATTATATTTTTCGCAGAGCTTCCATGCCTTCTGGGCACCGACCTGCACGCCTGCCTTGCCGGAAACCACGATCACCGCTGCGTCCGCAACAGCTGCCGCTTCCTCAACTTCGCCTACAAAATCGAAGTACCCGGGAGTATCCAGAATATTGATCTTACACTTCTGCCACGGAACGGGAATAACAGTGGTAGAAATGGAAAAATGCCTCTTGATTTCTTCTTTATCGTAATCGCTGAGGGTGTTGCCATCTTCTACCCGGCCCTGGCGGCTGGTAAGACCTGCAAGAAACGCCATGGACTCTGCGAGTGTTGTTTTGCCTGCCCCGCCATGTCCCATGAGAACCACGTTTCTGATCTGGTCAGTCTTATAAACGTCCATAAATATTACCTCCCTGAATGTCTTATATGTTCACATTGTACTAAAACGGAGCGGCAAATTCAAGTGCTTTATGCAAAACATGTCTGATTTTTCGCCTTCCGGGCGCTTCTGAATTCCGGATTTGACTTTTTATTGCTTCTATTTTACTATAATCTGCAGGAAATACATCGTCAGAAAGGAAAGTCAAATGAAAACGATATCTTTTTTCGGGCTCGGTCTGATCGGCGGTTCCATCGCGAAAGCGATCCGCAAAAACGACCCTTCCTGGCACATCGCCGCCTTCGATCCTGACCGCGATACGCTGGCTTCCGCCCTCTCCCTCGGCGTGATTGACGCAGTGTGCGAGGAGGATGATCCCCGCCTTGTCAATTCGGATTATCTTTTCCTGTGCGCCCCCGTGGAGTTCAACATCGCATTCCTCGAAAAGATTTCGGAGAGCGTCGGGAACGACTGCATCATCACGGATGTCGGCAGCGTTAAGGGCGTCATCCACGAAAAGGTGAAGGAGCTGAAGCTTCAGCCCCACTTTATCGGAGGGCACCCCATGGCCGGCTCCGAGCGGAGCGGTTTTGCCTCCTCCAGCGATATGCTTCTGGAAAACGCCTGGTATATCACCACTCCCGCGGAGGATGTCCCCCTCCCGCGGGTCACGGAGTTTACGGACCTGATCCGCCTGACGGGAGCCATCCCGATGGTGATTACCGCTGAG
>CAMOXX010000116.1 GCA_946629475.1 uncultured Blautia sp.
AGTATTGACAAAGTGATATCAAAATGATATTATTACAACATCAAAAACAACCATATTTATTTCAGGCCAGAATAGGAGGTCTTGTTATGAGTGAAAAAGTATTACAGGGGAAAAAGAATGGCATGATGATGCTGCTTTGCATCATTGCGTTGGAAGTACTGGGGGTTCTCGGCATCGTGTACGCAGCGGTCCGACTGGATGACCATGTAACGCCGTTCAACGTGATTATCCTCGTAGCGGCGATTCTTCTGACAGCATGCGCGCCGATCCTGTTCAGCGGGTTGAAGGTTCTGAAGCCGCAGGAAGCTCTCGTCCTCACACTTTTCGGTAAGTATGTCGGCACTCTTAAGGAAGAAGGATTCTACTTTGTCAATCCGTTCTGCACCAGTGTCAATCCTGCCGCAAAGACTAAGCTCAACCAGAGCGGCGATGTGGACAGCGGGACCCGCTCCGTTCAGAAGATTCTGGTATCCGGCAGCAATACCAGCGTGGAGCTTGCAAACAAAAAAATCTCCCTGAAAATCATGACCCTGAACAACAACCGCCAGAAGATCAACGACTGCCTCGGAAATCCCGTCGAAATCGGCATTGCAGTCACATGGAGAGTTACCGATACCGCCAAGGCCGTCTTCAATGTGGACAACTACAAGGAATATCTTTCACTCCAGTGCGACAGTGCGCTCCGGAACATTGTCCGCAACTATCCCTATGACGTGGCGCCGAATGTGGACACCACCGGTGACGGCCTGGCCGATGAGGGCAGTCTCAGAGGTTCCAGCGAGATCGTCGCGCAGAAGATCCGTGATGAAATTCAGGGTAAGGTAGCCGAGGCAGGGCTTGAGATCATCGAAGCACGAATCACCTATCTCGCTTATGCTCCTGAAATCGCGGCTGTGATGCTGCAGAGGCAGCAGGCTTCCGCCATTATTGACGCCCGCAAGATGATTGTGGACGGTGCTGTCGGCATGGTAGAGATGGCACTCGACCGACTGAGCGAGAACGAGACCGTCATTCTCGATGAGGAGCGCAAAGCCGCTATGGTTTCCAACCTGCTGGTCGTGCTCTGCGGCAACCACGATGCCCAGCCGATTGTCAATACCGGCAGTCTGTATTAATGATAAGGAAGAGTGCCTATGGCCGATAACAGAAAAAAACAGGTTCCGTTAAGACTCTCCGAACAGCTTTACAACGCGATTGCGGCCTGGGCAGAGGATGACTTCCGGTCGGTAAACGGACAGATCGAATACCTTCTCACCGAGTGCGTCCGGCAGAGGAAAAAGAACGGAAAATATGTCTCAGAGCATCTGGACGAACCTCCGGAGCTGGATATATAAGTGATATATAAGCCAAAGGGGACAGGTTTCCTGACTTGTTCGGGATTTCCGAATGAGTCAGGAAACCTGTCCCCTCTGGCTCAAAACAATTCTTTTGTTACCATTCTTTCAACAGCAGTCCGTAAGTGTCGCGGAAGGTCCCGCAGGCAATCCGGATCAGGTCGACAAGAATGCCGATTCCAAACAGACCAAAGGTGAATATATAGAGGATGCCCATTCCCGTCTTACCAACGTAAAAATAGTGGATTCCCCAGACTCCGAGAAAGAAGCACAGCAGGAGGGCAGCCAGCCTGCTTTTTCCCGAGACGCCGTACCGGATGTCCTTCATCACATATTTCCGGTCACTGCTTCTCATATTCGCGAACGCGATGCATCCGAATATCAAAAGAAAAATGGAAAACGGCCGCATATCCTCGATCGCAAAGGTAAATACCAATGCAAGCGCAAAAAGCCCGGCGGAAATGATGTACGCTTTTTTCTGCCCTTCCCTCGATGCGTGTTCCCTCATTTCCCGTTCATGCTCGTATTCCAGTTCCTTCAGCCGGATTTCGGCTTCCTTCAGCTTCGCTTCGTCGACGATTCTTCTTGTGATCTGTATTCTTTTATCATCCAGCAGCAGTTTCGAGCCGCAGTATGAACAGTAGACTTCGGACCTGTCAGGCTCCACCTGCAGCTCGGCTCCGCAATTCTGACACCGCAAAGAGATCATGTTCGGTTCCTCCTTCCTGCTGTCTTCCATTATACCCAATCTGCCTGCATCGGGCAACCTATTTCCGCATTGAGGCATCCCCCTCCGAACCGTTGTGGTTTACACGGTATTTTCCCATGTGGTATACTGTGATTACAACGCCAAAAGTCCTGAGCCCATGCAGGCTTGCCTGCAGATGGGTGAAAGGACTTTTGGCGTGCCCCGACATGAGGATGAAGTGGGGGAGGAACCCATGAGAAAGGAGCTCCATCATGGCAAAAAGAATAGTGGAGGGACTTTGGAACTGCCGCTACTGTGGAACCAAAGGCATTGGGGGACTTACAAAAAGCTGTCCGTGCTGCGGACATCCGCAGGACGAAGGAACCCGGTTTTATCTGGGAAACAAAAAGAAATACCTGGAAAAGGATCTTGCCGCCCAGTACGGACAGGGGCCGGACTGGCTGTGCCCTTACTGCGGCAGTCTGAACCGGATCCGGTTCAAATATTGCTCGAACTGCGGTGCTGAAAAGGATTCGGCGGAGGATGATTATTTCACAAACCAGGACAAGCAGGATAAAAAAGAAGCGGAAAAAGAGGCTGAACTGAAAAAACTGACCGGAAAGGATAAAAAAGGAAGCGGAAAATCGGGTAAGGGCGGAGATATATCGAAAAAGCAGAAAATGCCGCTTCGAAAAAAACTGTTAATAATATCGGCGGCAGTGCTTGCTTTTTTTGCGGTTCTCCTGTTCATTTTCTGGCCGCGGAATTACAATGCCACAGTCGGCGGCACAGGCTGGGCCAGGGAGATTGATATTGAAGCCTGGCGGACCGTGCAGGAGGATGACTGGCAGGTCCCTGACGGCGGCCGGGTTTATGATACGAAGGAAGAGATCCACCATTATGTGCAGGTCCTGGATCACTATGAAACAAAGACAAGGGAGGTATCAGAGCGGGTCTACGATGGGGAAGATACCCATACCTCCTACGTCAATAATGGAGACGGCACTTTTACGGAAGAGACATACTCCACACCCCGGTACAGGACAGAGTATCATACGGAGACATACCGGGAACCGGTCTACCGCGACGAGCCCGTGTTTGCCATCAAGTATTATTACGAGATAGAACGGTGGGTTGTGGACCGGGAAGAGAAGAGCGAGGGCGCGGACTCAGAGCCCTACTGGCCGGAGTATACACTTGCGGCGAATGAGCGCACCGGCTTCAGGGGAGAGGCATATACTATGGGAATCTATGTAAAGGATAAAAGCTATACCGTTTCTCTGCCGCTGGAACGCTGGGAAACCTTCCAGAAAGGTGATCAGATCGAAGTTACCATGTCCGCAGGCCAGATAACAAAAATAAACGGGGAAGAACTGGAATCATAATAGACTCAAGGAGAGGTTTTCAGATGAAGAAAATACCAAAGATATCAATCAATGCACCGGTAGTGATCATTTTTGTCGGACTGATGCTGGCAGCCACACTGCTCGGACAGCTGACCGGGGGAACCGTTACCAGGCTTCTGTTTCAGACATACCATTCATCGCTTCTGTCTCCGCTGACATATGTGCGCTTTTTTACCTATGTCCTCGGCCATGACGGCTGGTCCCACTTTATGGGGAATGCAGTGTATATCCTGCTTCTGGGGCCGATGCTGGAGGAAAAATACGGTTCGGCTGCCCTTGTAAAGGTGATACTGATCACTGCGCTGGTGACTTCGGTCATCAACTACATTTTCTTCCCGGGCGTTGCCATGTGCGGTGCCAGCGGGGTTGTGTTCGCATTTATTATCATGACATCATTCACCGGGTTCAAGGCAGGCGAAATTCCGCTCACCTTCCTCCTGATTACCGTGATCTTTATTGGCCAGCAGATTGTCGATGGTATTTTCGTGAAGGATAATGTATCCCAGCTGTCACATATACTTGGCGGAGTCGTTGGTGCACTGATGGGATATAACTGGAACAAAAAATAGAGGGAGAGTCAGAGGGGACAGGTTCCAGAGTCAGGGAACCTGTCCCCTCTGACTCTCCCTCCCCATATAAATTCAGTCCATTTCCAAAAAATATCCCACTTTTCCCTCATCGCCCCAAATGTTAAAATTATAGTAACTGTTTACAGAGGAGGGAAGATTACGATGAATACGCGTACTAAAATCGGGATTGTATATACCAGCACCACACCGGAGCTGATTGCGACAGTAAATGAGGAGATCCGCAAAAACCTGGGCGACGGCCCGGAGATCATGAACTATCAGGATCCGTCCATTCTGGCGGAGGTGCGTGAGAACGGCTATGTGACTGCCCCCGCAGCCGCCCGGCTGGTCGGCATGTTCATGCAGGCTGTCAACGACGGAGCGGACGCGGTTCTGAACTGCTGCTCTTCGGTTGGGGAGGCGGCAGACGCGGCGCAGGAAATCGGAAGGTACACCGGCATTCCGATCGTCAGGATCGATGAGGAAATGTGCCGCGAAGCAGTGCGGCGCGGAAGCCGCATCGGTGTGCTGGCTACACTTCCCACGACACTGGAGCCGACCAAAAACACCCTGCTCCGCGCCGCCAGGGAGATGAACCGGAGAGTGGTTCTGGTGGACGGTCTGATCGACGGCGCTTTCGGAATTGATCAGGATACCTTTAAGAAGATGCTCTGCGAAAAGGCGGAGGAAATCGCGGATCAGGTGGATGTCATCCTTTTTGCGCAGGGCTCCATGGCTTACGCGGAACAGGCTGTTGCTGAAAAAACCGGCAAAGCGGTTCTGTCGAGCCCGGGGTTTGGTGCCGCCGCGCTTAAGAAGGCTTTAACAGAAAAAGGACTGTAATTCAGAACAGGGTGAGGCACTTGCTGCTTGGCCCGCCCAACAGCGTGACGCGTCGGACAAAGGAGAAGATTTAAAATGCTGACAGATACCAGGCATTCCAAAAACGCAAAAGTATACCCGGTGGACGGGCGAAAAGTAACCTGGACAGGCGGTCTCATGAGAGAGCGCCTGGAAACCTGTGAAAAGTCCACGGTTCCGCAGCTTCAGCACATGTTTGAAGAAAAGGATATCAGCCACGTGGTGGAAAATTTCCGGATCTGTGCGGGAGAGGCCGAAGGAGACTTTGCCGGGACGGTCTTCGGGGACGGAGATTTTTACAAATGGATGGAGTCGGCGGTATACACGGCTGTAAAGACAAAAGACCAGGCTCTTCTCGACAGGATTGAGGAATTCATCCGCCTCATCGGCAGGGCACAGCAGCCGGACGGCTATCTCTCGACCAAGCAGATCATCGGGGAGATGAGACAGAACGGTATTTCCAGAATGGGAGATATCAACGACTTTGAGGTGTACAATTTCGGGCACATGTTCACGTCGGCCTGCCTTCACTACCGTATGACGGGGAACGACAGCTTCCTGAATATCGCAGTAAAGACTTGTGATTATCTCGAAAAGCTCTATGATACCGCTGAAAAAACAGGGGATGTACAGACGGCAGTCTGCCCTTCACACTATATGGGCCTTGCGGAGCTTTACCGGACGACAGGGGACGAGCGCTATCTGCGGCTTCTTCACAAGGCGGTGCATCTGCGGGACAGTGTAAAAAACGGGCTGGATGATAATCAGGACAGGATTCCTTTGAAGGAACATGACAGGATCCACGGACATGCTGTCCGGGCGAATTATCTGTACGCGGGCCTTGCGGATCTGTGCCTGGAGATGGGGGAAGAGGACGGCCCGGCCGGTGAGCGGGAGGAGTACCTCGCGGTCCTTCACCGCGTGTGGAACAGCCTGATCCGGAAAAAAATGTATATCACGGGAGGCTGCGGAGCCCTTTATAACGGAGTTTCACCTTACGGGAATTTTTTTAAGGACCAGAAGACCCACCAGGCCTACGGGTATGAATACCAGCTTCCCAATATAACCGCCTACAATGAAACCTGCGCGTCCTTGGGCGGCGTGTTCTGGGCATACCGGATGTTCCAGCTGGAGCCGGAGGCGGTTTATTTTGACGTGCTGGAACGCATGATGCTGAACACAAATCTTGCGGCTTTTTCTCTGGACGGAAAAAAGTTTTTTTATGAAAACACGCTGCGCCGGGAGAAAAAACTGGACTACGAGCTGGTCTGGCCGCTCACGAGGAGCGAGTATATCCTGAGCTACTGCTGTCCGCCCAACCTTGCGAGGACAGTGGCGGAGTCGGAGGAATATGCCTATCTGGCTGACCGGGACGGTGTGTGGACGGGCCTTTACGGTGACAGCAGGGCTGAAATCCGTCTGGAGAACGGGGCACAGTTCACACTGGTCCAGAAGACGGACTATCCGTATGACGGAAGAATCTGCTTTTACCCGGAAAAGACGGAAGGAGAAACCTTTGGGAAGGAGAATCATACTTCCGAAAAATGTTCCGTGGGAAAAACTCCCTTTGTGCTGCATCTGAGGATCCCCGGCTGGGCAGTTTCCGGGACCCTGGAGCTGTCGAACGCGGAGAGGCAGCAGACCGGAGCAGATCAGAGCAGCCGCCCCGGCGGCGCGGTTCAGCCCGCCGCTGGGAGTGAGAGCATTGACACGGGGCATTCTGGCAGCGCAGTGCAGTCTATGATCGGGAGTAAGAGCATTGGCTCCGGGCATTTTACCAGCATGGAAACACTTACGCCCCGGGATGCCGGCACCTACATTTCGGTTTTGATCTCGGATCCCCATGATTTCTGCGTCACCCTCACACTCGAAATGCCGGTCCGCTATACCCAGGCGCACAGCAAGGTGGAGGAGGCATCCGGTCAGGTGTGCGTGGAGAGAGGCCCTCTTGTCTACTGTACCGAAGGAATGGATGCAGATGCAGAATCCCTGTCCGACCTTGTTCTGGATCTGAACGCGGAGTTCAAAACTGCCTGGACCGAGATCGAAGGGAGAAAAATTCTTTCCCTGGAGTCGGAGCAGTACCGGCTCGACCGCACCGGCTATGACAGGGAAGCCCTGTACCAGACGCTGACGGTCTGCAGGACAATCTCTGTGGATGAGAGCAGTGCCGGAGGCGATGTACTTTCCCGGCAGTCTGCGTCCCGGACGAAACCATCCGAGGAATACTGTATCGGTGGACAAAAATGTGCGGCAGGTACCGCCGGCGGGCAATGTGCTCTGCAGGAAGGCAGTACCGACAGACAAAAATGCACGTCCGCAGCAGGCCGTGTCCCGCAGATGCAAAAGACTAGAGTGCGGATGATCCCGTACTTTGCATGGGACAACCGGGGCTTCGACGAGATGCGGATCTGGTTCCCGGCAGCATTGCAGCCGCAGCAGACGGATGCTGCCTTCACAACAGGCCACCCCGGCCCGGAAGGCGGGCATGATCCCGGCACCTTCGCCGCACCCGGAAGCGCTGCCGCATCCGGCACCTTCGCCGCACCTGGAAGCGCTGCCGCATCCGGCAGCTCCGCCGCACCTGGAAGCGCTGTCGCATCCGGCAGCTCTGCCGCACCCCGTACTCTTCCGGCATCCCTGCTTTCCTGCCTTGCCGGAGCTGACCAAAAACAGGCGGAGGAACTCCTGAGCCGGGAGATGCGCACCTTCAGCCGGAAGATCGTGGTGCTGGACGATGACCCCACCGGTGTTCAGACAGTCTCTGACATTTCTGTATACACCGACTGGGAGGAGGATTCCATACGTCAGGGCTTTGCGGAAGAGAACAGCATGTTCTTCATCCTGACGAACTCCCGGAGCTTTTCCGCTGAAAAGACAGCTGCGGTTCATCAGGAGATCGCCCGGCGCGTGGAAAAGATTTCCCGGGAAACCGGAAAAGAGTACTTTCTGATATCCCGCGGGGATTCGACCCTGCGCGGGCACTACCCGCTGGAAACGGATATCCTTGCGGACCAGATTCAGGAGACATCCGGTCCGGTCGACGGAGTGATTCTATGTCCCTTCTTTCCGGAAGGCGGACGATATACTTTTGGGGATGTCCATTATGTAAAAGATAAGGATGAGCTGATTCCTGCCGGCCTGACGGAGTTTGCGCGCGATAAAACCTTCGGCTACCGGTCATCCGACCTGAAGGAATATGCGGAGGAAAAGTCCGGGGGACGCACCCGTGCGGAGGACTGCATCACCATATCGCTTGAGGAGCTGGCGGCCCTTGATGTGGACGGGATCACCGGAAAGCTCCTCGGAGCAGAAAATCGTACTGTTGTTGTCGTGAATGCCGTGACGTATGCAGACCTGAAGGTGTTCTGCGCAGCTCTGGTCCGGGCGATGAAGGCAGGGAAGCGTTTCGTTGCGCGGACAGCAGCGGCTTTCCCGAAGGTGATGGGGATGGTGCCCGATAAACCGCTCCTCACCCGGGAGGATATCCGGGACAAGCAAAACCATGCCGGGGGGCTGGTGATTGTCGGCTCGCATGTTAAAAAGACAACCGATCAGCTCGAATGCCTCAGAAACTCCGGGCTTCCTCTGGACTTCCGGGAATTTGATGTCAATTCCGTGTTCCGGGAGGACAGCTTCGA
>CAMOXX010000117.1 GCA_946629475.1 uncultured Blautia sp.
TATGTATGAAGAAATCAGGCAGCAGGCTTACGCTGCCGCGGAGGAGATCATTGAAAAGGCCGGCCTGAAACAGGGGCAGATTCTTGTCGTCGGCTGTTCGTCCAGTGAGGTCTGCGGAGACCGGATCGGCAGCAATTCCAATCTGGATGCGGCCGGAGCGGTTTTTGCCGGCATTTATCAGGCAGTAAGCGAAAAAGGAATTTACCTTGCGGCCCAGTGCTGTGAGCATCTGAACCGCGCCATCATTGTCGAGAGGGCGGCTGTGCCTTTTGCCGAAATTGTGAACGTGGTGCCCCAGCCGAAGGCGGGCGGTTCCTTTGCCACAACAGCGTACCGTACATTCACGGACCCGGCTGCCGTTGAAGAAATCCGGGCGGACGCAGGGCTCGACATCGGCAATACGCTGATCGGGATGCACCTGAAGAAGGTGGCGGTTCCGGTACGGCTTACAAACAACAGGATCGGCGCCGCATATGTAAACGCGGCCCGGACAAGACCCAGATTTATCGGAGGAGTACGCGCTGTTTACGATCAGAATTTGTTATGATTGTATGACTACAACGCCTGAAGTCCTGAAAGGGGGATAAACATGAAAAAAAGATTACTGTCCCTGTTAATGTGCGGTGCTCTTGTATTCACCGGCCTGGCGCCTGTCATGGCGGAGGAACCGATCACAGAGAGCGCGGCAGCTGAACCGCAGGCTGCTTCCGGATATACGGAGAGCTCTGATGATGTGCCGATGGTCGGCTTCAGTCAGCTGACGAGGAGCGCGGCATCCGAAAAGCTGAAGAACTATCTCAGAGGCAACGGGGAAGTGGATGAGAAAGGCACATACTATATATCCTGGCAGGATTTTTCGGGTGAAGCGGATACATTCTGGCAGGTTGCCTACCTTCCCTCCAGCAATACATTTATGTTCTACCAGACTACCTGGACCTATGGCGAGAATCTGACCATGGTCGGAAGGAACTGGGTATCGCTTCCCTACGGCAGGGAGGATGAAGTATATTCCAGGTACACCCTGAAGGGGAAAGAAAATGAGGTCACTTACGCGGACGGATATTTTGCTTTCTCAAACCCTGCGGGATACACAGGAACAGAGCAGCTTACCATCAATTTTGGAACACTGAATCCGGCTGCCGGTTCTACCACTGCAGAGATGTCCGAGAGGGCAAATGCTTCACTTCAGGCTGCATTTAAAAAGTGGAATGACTGGCTCCTGATTTATCCCCATGTTGCAATGACAACGCTCGGGTTTGATGCTTACAAGTATACGCACACCCACGAGTACGGGAAAAAAATCATTAAACAGGCCGGGATCGGAACCGACGGAGAGTATCAGAACATCTGCGTCGCCTGCAGCAATATTAAATCCACAAAAGTGGTCAGGGCTGTCAGCTCGGTCGAGCTGAATAAGGATACTTTTGATTATAATGGCAAAGTTCAGAAGCCTTCTGTTACTGTTAAGAACAGCGCGGGAAAGACGGTCAGCAGCAAGTATTATGACCTGAAATATTCAAACAGGGCGAGCACGGAAGTCGGGAAATATACCGTACAGGTTGTTTTCAAAGATCTTTATACCGGAACGAAAACGCTGAGCTATACGATAGAGGACAGCTCGTCGGGCACTCTCTCCCAGCCGAAGCTGATCGGTGCATATAACAGTGAAAATGGAATCGGTGTTAAATTTAACCGGGTAAACGCGGCAACAAAATATGTGATTTACCGGAAGCATAACGGCACATGGATCAGGATCCGCACGATCAGTGCAACGTCATCCAGGCTGAAGTTTTCGGGAAAGACGGTAATGTACATTGACACTACGGTCAAAGACAACTATGGAAAAGGATATATTTATTCCGTTGCTGCAAAGAAGGGCTCGAAGGTTTCCAAATACAACAAAAAGGGCGTCGCGATTTTCCGTCTGATTCCGCCTGCCAATCTGGATGCTGTGAGCTCTGAGGGAGAAGCCCTGGTTACATGGGACCGTACCGCGGGCCACGGGTATGAGCTTCAGTATGCCGACGTCGACGGAGACGGAGAGTGGATCAAATGCCCGCAGACGACTGATACAGCTCAGAGAGTTACAGGGCTGACACCCGGAAAACGTTATGCGTTCCGCGTCCGGAGCTTTAAGAAAAACGCTTCAAGAGGAACATCCTACAGCGAATACAGCAGCTATGTCTTTTTAGATATGTAGTAACTGTCCATGGGGCGGGCAAGACGCGGAGCGTCTCTGACCGCCCACATGAGGAATGCAGAGCATTCCGAATGAATGGGTTCTGAACAGTTACGATAAGAAGCAGATAAAAAGAAAAACCCGGATCGATCAAATCGATCCGGGTTTTAAAAAGCAGGGCTAGGAGGATTCGAACCTCCAACTGACGGAGTCAGAGTCCGTTGCCTTACCGTTTGGCGATAGCCCTAAATGCTTTATCGCGCCTGCGACAAAAGGTATTATATAACACGGTATTTTAAAATGCAAGCACTTTTTTATATATTTTAAAAAAAATGTTGCGGGTTGCGAAAACAACTGCTCTATATTATAATGTTAGCTGACTTAAAATGTTATCTCAATAGGAGGGGCAAAAAAACATGAAAAAATTTGTATCTGTATTAATGGCCTGCATGCTTGCGGCAGCACCGTGCACCGCTGCATTTGCGGAGGAAAACGAGACAGCCGAGGCTGCTGAGACCACGGAAGCTTCCGGATATGAGGAGACATATAAAGTGATGGGAATAACGGTTAACTATCCTGAATTATTCTCTTCATTAAAAGGCCTTTTTATGCCTTCTCCGTACGGAGACCTTACGGACGGGGTATGGCTTGGCCAGTTTTACTATGTTGCAATGACGCCTGAAGAATACCAGGAGAAGGTGAATGCTGAAAGCCTGACCGAGGAGGAGGAGCAGGCTGTCAAGAATGCTGTCTTCGAGATAGGTGAAGTGTATGCGTTCAGGAATGATATCTCACCGGAAGATCTGATGGGAGAAGGTGCGCTGGATGCGTTAAGTGAGTTCGGAAAATCGGATAATTACACATTCTATTATGTCGAAAATACTGATACCGAAGCATACCTTTCCGGTATCGCTCCTGAATTTGCCGAAGAGTTCGGCGCTGTGAGCGAAGGCCTGAAAGAGGTTCTCAATAATGCCGTATGCTTTGATCCGGTCGCATTCGGATCCGAGCTGGTTGGATCCGGCTTCAGCTTTGAAACAACCGATAAGGATGGAAATACCGTAAAGAGCGAGGATCTTTTTGCGGAGCACGATGTAACGATGGTTAATATCTGGGCAACTACCTGCGGCGCCTGCATTGGTGAGATGTCCGAGCTTGCGGAGATGAACCACAGGTATGAAGAAAAGGGCGGTGCTGCTGCAGTGGTCGGTCTTTGCGTAGACGCAGATAAACATCCTGACGATTTCAATGGTATTCTCGAAGAGTACGGTGCGGACTATCTGAATCTCGTTCCGTTTGAGGGAATGTCTGATATGTTCCCGACAATGGGATGGCCGACCTCCTACTTTATCGGAAAAGACGGCACGCTCCTTGCTCCGCCGATGACCGGTGCCCCGTCCGACATGTCAGTATATGAGAATATCATCGACAAGCTGCTGGGCGGTGAGACTGTAACAGACGATGATGTTAATGACGGAAGCTCAGTCCATACGAACGATGCAGGCGTTTACCGTGTGCATGTTACGAATGCCGACGGCGATCCTGTCGAAGGCGTTATGGTTCAGTTCTGCTCTGATACAGCCTGCATGATGGGCAACACGGATGCTGACGGATACGTAAACTACGAAGTTGATGAAGGCACCTATACCGTTCATATTCTGATGGTTCCGGACGGATATGAGGAGGTCTCTGAGGAGTTCAAGACAGAGGATACCTTCAGTGATGTCTGCGTAGTACTTCAGAAGGCAGAATAAAATCTGCATGGATTTTTACGCGTATCTGTGAAGATACTGAACAGATATAAACAGAAAAAAGCACTGAGCGCTTCGTCTCCCCTGAGGCGGAGCGCTTTTTTCGTAACTGCCCCGTGTAAGAAAGGCTGTACATATGAAGATCATTGATATATTGAATAAAAGAGAAATGTCCCTGTCGTTCGAAGTCTTTCCGGCTAAAAAAGAGAGTGGGCTGGAGAGTGTCCACAGAGCCACGCGGGAGATCGCCAAGTGCAGGCCGTCCTTCATGAGCGTGACCTATGGAGCGGGCGGAGGCACAAGCAGATATACGCTGGACATTGCAAAGGACCTCAACGATTCCTACGGGATTCCGATGCTGGCTCATCTGACATGTGTCTCATCGGATCATGAGACCGTCAGGCAGCGGATTATCGATATGAAGGAGGCGGGGATCGAAAATGTGATGGCGCTGCGGGGTGACCTCACACCGGAGCTTGCAGGGACAGATCCGGCTTCCTGGGACTATCAGCACGCGGTGCAGCTCGTGAGGGAGCTGAAGGAGAGCGGCGCTGATTTCTGCATCGGAGCTGCGTGCTATCCGGAGGTTCATCCGGAGAGTCCCAACCAGAAGGAGGACATTCTGCACCTGAAGGAGAAGGTTGAGGCGGGGGCGGAGTTCCTGACAACGCAGATGGTGTTCGACAACAACCTCTTTTACAATTTCCTCTATAAGCTCCGGGAGGCAGGGGTGACGGTGCCTGTCCTTCCGGGAATTATGCCGATCACCAACGCAAAGCAGGTGGCGAGGGCGATCAGCCTTTCGGGAAGCTTTATGCCCCAGAGGTTTAAGAGTATTGTGGATTATTTCGGCCAGGATCCCGAGGCGATGAAACAGGCCGGGATTGCGTACGCGACCGATCAGATCATAGACCTTTACGCCAACGGAATCACCAATGTTCATGTATACTCCATGAACAAGCCGGATGTGGCGAAGGCGATCTCAGATAACCTTTCGGCAATTTTAGGGAAAGATTTTGGAAGATGAACCGTTTTTTGGAGACACCGGATTACAGAACACCGGCGATATACAGGGAATACAGGCGGGATGAGATACCCTGCGTCAACAGGGGAGAGGTGCTGCGCTATGCCGGGATTCCCGCGGCGGTCCTTCGAAGGATGGGGGACGGAGGAATCAATGACAGCTGCGCCGAAGTGCTGCTCTCGGGAGAGGGTATAAATATGGATCTGCCGGGAGCAGAAGGTGCCGGGTATGGTTCCTGCGGGGAAGAACTGTACCACCTTCTTAACCGGGCTGTCGAGATGGTGGAAAGCGCGATGACGCTCCGCGTTTCCTTCGTTTACGCACCGATCAGATGGGAAACTGCCGGGGAACAGGAATATCCGGTGCTTCCTTTTGGGCAGTCATCGCTTGCTCTGAAGCGGAACCTTTCCGGATGCTTTGGGGTAGTCATTTTTGCGGCCACAATCGGGGCGGGTGTTGACCGGCTGATCCGGAGGTACGAAAGGACGGAGCCGGCTGCCGGGGCCCTCCTGCAGGCTGCCGGCGCGGAACGGGCAGAGGCGCTCTGTGATGCGTTTAATGGTGAAATCAGGAGCATTGCCGCAGAGCACGGATATCGCACAAGGCCCCGGTTCTCACCGGGATTCGCCGATTTTCCCCTCTCGGTTCAGCCGGATATCCTGTCCATTACAGATGCCGGCCGCCGGCTTGGAATTACGCTGGATTCATCGTTTCTGATGTCCCCTTCAAAATCCGTGACGGGGCTGATCGGCCTGAAAAGAGAAGAGGTGGAATAAAATGAATGTGCTGGAATACATGAGGGATCATTTCCTGTTCCTGGACGGAGGGATGGGAACCCTTCTGCAGGAGGCTGGCCTGGCTCCCGGCGAGCTTCCCGAGAGATGGAATGTGTCGCATCCGGATGAGATCATTAGGATCCAGAAGGCTTATTTTGATGCCGGGAGCAACGTTGTGCTCGCGAACACTTTCGGGGCCAACAGCCTCAAGTTTCCGGAGGATGAGCTTGAAACACTGATCCGGGCAGCCATAAAAAATGCGGGGGAAGCCCGGAAGGAGAGTATCGGTACCCAGCCGAAATTTATCGGCCTGGATATCGGACCGATCGGAAGGCTGTTGAAGCCGTACGGAGATCTCGATTTTGAGGAGGCCGTGTCAATCTACGCCAGAACCGTGAGGATAGGTGCAGAAGCAGGCGCGGAGCTGATTTTTATCGAGACGATGAACGACAGCTATGACACCAAGGCAGCCCTTCTCGCCGCAAAGGAGAATTCGGATCTGCCTGTATTTGTATCCAACGCCTACGGGAGCGACGGAAAGCTGATGACCGGGGCAAGCCCGGAAGCGATGGCTGCGCTCCTGGAGGGCATGGGAGCGGACGCCATCGGAGCCAACTGTTCGCTCGGGCCGGAACAGCTGCGGGGAGTTGTGGAGCGTTACCTTGCGTGCGCTTCTGTCCCGGTACTGTTAAAGCCGAACGCAGGCCTTCCGCGCAGTGAAAACGGTAAGACGGTGTACGATATTCTCCCGGATGAATTTGCGCAGCAGGTGAGCGGCCTGATGGAGAGCGGCGTGAGGATCGCCGGCGGATGCTGCGGCACGACGCCGGATTACATCCGCGAGGTGGTAAAAAGAGCCAAAGGCCTCACCCCGGTTCCCCTGACAGAAAAAAACAGGACGGTCATCTCATCCTACACCCACGCGGTTGAATTTTCGGATGATCCGGTCCTCATTGGCGAGCGGATCAATCCGACCGGAAAAAAGCGCTTCCAGCAGGCTCTCAGGGACGGCGATATCGATTATGTCCTCGGAGAAGGGCTGAAGCAGGCAGATGCGGGGGTGCATGTCCTGGATGTCAACGTGGGGCTTCCGGATATCGATGAGCCCGGGATGCTGGAGAGTGTTGTAAAAGAGCTCCAGTCGGTCACGGACCTTCCGCTGCAGATCGACACGGTGGACATATCAGCGATGGAAAAAGCCCTGCGGTGTTATAACGGCAAGGCGCTGATCAACTCGGTCAACGGTAAGACCGGGGTGATGGAGGCTGTTTTTCCGCTGGCGGCGAAGTACGGCGGAGTTGTAGTGGCTCTCACGCTGGATGAGAACGGAATCCCGGATACCGCCGAAGGCAGGGTGCAGATTGCGAAGAGAATTCTGGAAAAAGCATCGGAGTACGGGATACTGCCGAAGGATATCCTGTTTGATCCCCTCGCCATGACGATCAGCGCGGACACCCGCTCTGCCATGACGACCATCGAGGCGGTCCGCCGCATCCGGCATGAGCTGGGCGTTCACACGTCCCTCGGGGTTTCGAATGTATCCTTCGGCCTGCCGGTCCGAAGCATGATCACGGCGGCGTTCTTTGCCATGGCTCTGGAGAAGGGGCTGTCAGCCGCGATAATGAACCCCTATACCGCAGAAATGATGAATGTTTATCACGCATACCGCGCCCTCCACAACCTGGATCCGAACTGTGAGTCCTATATCCGGTATGCACAGAGTATTCCGGCACCTGCCGCAGCGCAGGGGCAGACGAGGAGCGCTGCAGCGGCAGGTTCTGCCGGGACGCAGGATGTGTCCGGAATGAAGGACAGCAATTCGAGGGAGGATACCGGCGGGGAGAAGACGGACGAAGCCCTCCGGACAGCGATTGTCCGCGGACGCAAGGAGCAGGCCGGGAGCATCGTGAAGGAACTGCTGGAAACGAGGGACGGCATGGATATCGTTCAGAACGCGATTATCCCTGCCCTCAATGTGGTGGGAAAGCTATACGAAGAGAAGAAGGTTTTTCTGCCCCAGCTTCTGATGGCGGCGGAGGCATCCAAGAGCGCGTTTGAGAGAATTAAGGACGCTGTGGCGGCAGATGGTGCCTCGCAGAAATCCGTGCGCTGTACGGTTGTAATCGCGACCGTGCATGGGGATATTCATGACATCGGGAAAAATATAGTGAAGCTTCTTCTGGAGAACTATGGTTTTCGTGTGGTGGATCTCGGAAAGGATGTGCCGGAAGAGACGGTAGTGAAAAAAACGGTTGAGCTCCATGCGCCGCTGGTCGGGCTGAGTGCCCTGATGACCACAACGGTGCCTGCCATGGAGAGGACGATCCACCTCCTCCGGGAACAGGCCCCCTGGGCAAAGATCGCCGTTGGGGGCGCTGTGCTGACAAAAGAGTACGCCGACGCGATCGGGGCGGACCGGTACTGCCGTGACGCGATGGAAACCGTGCGCTACGCGGAGGAGATTGACGTATTACAGTAACTGTTC
>CAMOXX010000118.1 GCA_946629475.1 uncultured Blautia sp.
ACCTGCTGATAGGAGCAGTTGTATTTCAGCGCTATCGCTCCATAATTCTTACCATTGTTAAGGCAGTCCTGTACGATTTCAAGGCGTTCTTTCGGTGATGTCTGTCTGGCTTTCATCATGTAGCTGCCTTTTTGAGCGAAGGCCGTACTGGGCCGCTATATCCATCAGAGATCCCTTTCTGGAATGGCAGGAACATTTATATCGTGGACCTGCTTCGTACCTATCAGAATGGAAACGCGAAAAGACAGGATGAGCATCTTTATGATGTGCTGAAGTCCACACAGGAGCGTCCATCCGATCTGATCGACCTGACCTACCGTGAACTTTGTTTCAATCTGGAAACTTTCTACGGATATCCGTCTTCTACTGATTTCAGCAAAGCAGTGAAAGCCGAAGGACTGGACGCGGCACTTGCGGAGCAGGATCCGGAAACCAGAGCGCTGCTGCAGCAAAAGGCGTGAGAGCTGTAAGAACAGAAAAGTTCGGTGACGTATCCTATGTGGAACAGGGCGACACGGCGATGTTTGTCTTTGATCAATTCGTACTCGATCCGGACGGATGGAACGAATTCTATCAAAATGATGCGGAGCTGCCCGTGGAAACGGATACCTATGCGACGTTCCATGCGGCGCTCGACAAAGCTGCCGCCAACCCGGAGATCAGGAATTTTGTGATCGATCTTGCGGCGAACGGAGGCGGAGAATCCTTCTCAATGTCTGCCATGACAGGACTGATCTGCGGGGAAAGCGCCGTGCGGTTTGAAGACACAGTGACCGGGGAGAAGACCTGCGTTTCCTACCTTACAGATACGAATCTGGATGGAGCTTTTGATGAACAGGATCTGTCGGCGGGTTATGATTTTACCTTTGCGGTGCTGACTTCCGAATACACCTTTTCCAGTGCAAACGCCATGGCATCGATTCTTTCAGACCAGGGGGTTCTGATTCTGTGTGAACAGTCCGGAGGCGGTTCCTGCTCCGTTCAGTATTGCGGCACTGCCGACGGCTGGCTGTATACCATTTCCAACAATATTCATCTGGTAAACCAGGAGGGAGAGGACCTTGATTCCGGAGTACCGGTTGAAGAAAAACTGGTGACGGAAGGTGAAGACGGCAGCCGGGATTATTCGGAATTCTATGACCTGGATCGTATCAGAGACTGTATGAATGAAAGCAGGTGAAGCAGAAAGCGCAATTTTCTTATTCCCGGTCACTATTCACACAGCATGATAAAAATGCGGATATCCGCAAAAAAAATCATGAGGTAGAAGCGCTTAAGGAAGACGCGGTGTAAAATAATTAGTTTTTTCCTTATCTTCTTTCAGGGAAACATATATCATTCTGCTCAGTTTATATGCGGAAGGCAGACCGGCCATACTCTTATCTTTTACTTTGACATAGGCAGGCAGATCCCAGACGGCGCCGCATTTTGTACACTTATATTGAAAGGTTACCCCTTTGACGGTCCTGAACAGTCCTTCATGATATGGCTTTCCCTGCCTGATTTCGATGAACTCTCCTGAACCTGTCAGCTTCTGTCTGAACGCATCGTGTTCTTCTTTTGATCTGACCCGGATGAAAGCGGATTCGCCGTATTGATACTTTCTCTCGCAGCTGCACATTTCATATGCAGAGATGATCTTTCCATCCTCAATCTTTACCAGAGGTTTTCCGTTGGGATCGATCCGTATAACATCACCATAGCTGCCGTTTCCGACAGCCTCATTTCCATCGAAAAAGACCAGATCTTCCCTGATTGATCTCTGATCGCGGGGTTTAACCATATCTTTACCGTAATAGCTGAGGAATTCCATCAGGTCCTCCACAGTTACGGGACTGCCGTCTTCGAAGACGGCAGATTCATCGTTGATCCAGCAAAAACCGTCGATATCCTTAAAGAAATAAATGGTCTTTCCGTTATATTCGACTTCAGTTTTAATTCCCGGCCATACCGACATGCGAATACTCCTTTTACATTATAGGATTATTGAAAACATATCAAATATGGCGGGGTGGTTTCAAGTGGAAACACACCATAGAACTTGGTACAATTAAATAAACAAATCGCATAATTTCCCGCAGATTACAGAAAAGAAAGCAAATGATCAGAAATCATGCTCAGGAAAGGAAAGGGAGGCAGATCATATGGCATATACAGCTTTGGAAAAAATGAGAAAAGACAATCTGGCGGCTTACGGGAAGGATGTCGGTCCCGCTCAGCCGGCGCTTTTCGGCGGCGGACTGGAGCGGACGGATCTGAAATCGGCTGCACTCCGTTTCCTGCATGAACGATGCGAGGAACTGAAGTTTGATGCCGATGTTGAGAAAAAGGAAATTGAAACCGGTAAGCTGCAGGGGACCAGCCTCAAACCGAACCAGATCCCATATAACATGCAGATGGATATAAACCGTCTCTGCCTGGAGAAATCTCTGGAACGGTTTATTGTATCGGGGGTCGCGGAAGATGCTTATGATGTGTACTACTGCTATCTGGAGATCTTTTTCGGCCACTATGGGAAGTCCAAGAAAATGGTGGAGCTCCTTTCTGAGTTTGAGTCGAACGGAAGCTCACTTCTCATGAAGCACAGAGATCATTATTCGCATTCGGTCTATGTATTCGCGCTGGGACTCGCAATTTATGAGACAAACAGCACCTATCGCAGGAAATTTGCAGAGTTTTACGGAATGAATCCGGAGGACGGAAAGCAGCAGGAAAAAGAGGCGGCCAATCTGTTCCTGGAATTCTGGGGTCTGACTTCACTCTTCCATGATATCGGCTATCCGTTTGAACTGCCCTTTGAGCAGGTGATGTCCTATTTTGAAGTCGCCAAACAGGAACGCGGCAAAGGCAGCCTTTTCATTGCCTATCACGACACGGACGTGCTGACGAAGCTGGGCGATGCGGCGAAAAAACAGTTCCTGGAGCTTTACGGCAAAGACTTCGGCAGTATTACGGAGATCCTGGCTTATGACATTGCGGGAAAGCTGGGGAAAAAGTACGAAATCACGGAAGAAGGCATGCTTGATGTATTAAGCCGCAAGCCTACACAGCCGAATGATTTTGGCTATTTCATGGACCATGCGTTCTTCAGCTCCTGCCGGCTGTACCATGAGATGGAAGAATCCATCGGCATTTCAAAGATCACCAGGATGCATGTGGATGCCCTCTCCGCCATCATGCTTCACAACAGTCTGTTTAAATTTTCTATTTCCTTTTACAAGGCCAAAGATAAGAGCAAACGGAAAAGCCCGCTTAGTATGGAAGACCATCCGCTGGCTTACATGCTGATGCTGTGTGATGAGCTGCAGTGCTGGGACAGGACGGCATACGGCCGCAATTCCAGGACGGAGCTCCATCCTATGGCAGTCGACTTCGATTTTGGCGGCAATGCAATTCATGCCTGTTATTATTACGACAGCGCGGAGCAGGAGAAAATCAATGAGTTCCGCAAGGCCTACAAAGCCTGGGAAACCGGCGGTGAACAGGGAGACGCGCCGCGCCTGAAAGCCTATAGCGATATGGCGGAAAAGGAGCAGCGCTTTACCTCTGACATTGAGAAGATTGTGGATACCACTGATATTCCCCTGCACATTGTGCCGGACACAAAGCGCAATGACCGCAAGAACAAACATATTTTCCTGTCGAGCAGTAATTTCCTGCATTTATATGATTTTGCAGTGGCGCTTCATGGCAGAAGCAAACCGGACACACCGCTTCAGGAACTGGAACGGCAGTTTGAGGCGCTGTCCCTGGAATATCAGCTGTCCACACTTAACCGGGCGAAGAATTTCAGCAGATATCTGGATGCGATTGACTGCTTCTACACAGATAAGCCGGTGGATTATGAAATGGTGACGGAGTTCACGCCGGAGCAGGCGGCAATCTTTGCGCCGCTGGAGCATGAAAGGTGGATCCGGGATCACCAGATGATGGGCTGGGTTTACGGAAGAGACTACGAAACGCTTCCGCTTCCGGATGATGTAAACCGCAACACGCCGGAAGAGAAGGCCCTCCGTCAGACGCGCCGGGAGCAGATGCGCTGCCACAAGCTGGCGATGGACGGAACAGTGACCACGGAAGACATACGCGATCATTATTTTGCCCTTTCAGAGGAAGATCAGGACAAAGACTGGAAGCCGTTTAACAGCATGCTGAAACTTCTGAAGAAGTTTGACGGGCTTCGAATCTACCGGCTGGACTGACGAATGCCGGGGGGAGGATCAGGATGCAGCTGCAATACAAAACAAGGGGCATGAGTGACCCTAAGGGCAAACCGAAGGTGTATTTTTCCTGTCATCCGGCGGACTTTGAAGAAGCCTTTCCGCTGATTTCGGAGGATCTCCTTCGCCATGCGAACTGTGCGGTCTGGTATGATGCGGATTTTGCCGGAACTTCCGATGAAGCCGGGACAGAAGATATTCTGAAGGAAATGCAGCTCATCGTGTTCGGGGTCACTTCAAAATTCATTCATGAAAACAACCGGGCGAAGGACGTGGAGCTGCCGATCGCACTTAAAAATCATATCCCGGTGCTTCCGATCATGCTGGAAAACGGTCTCGGTTATGAATTCAGCAACAACTGTGCCAAAATCCAGGTCATTTCGAAATATGGGACGGATCCGACGGCGATTCCTTATGATGAGGTGCTTCAGACCTTTCTTGATTCTGTACTGGTGGGAGACGAACTGGCTGAGCAGGTGCGCTCCGCCTTCGATGCGTATGTGTTCTTAAGCTACCGGAAAAAAGACAGAAAACACGCGCAGCGGCTGATGCGGCTGATCCATGAGAATAAACAGTTCCGGGATATTGCAATCTGGTATGATGAATTCCTTGTGCCGGGCGAGGGCTTTAACGAAGCGATCAAGGAGGCATTCGAGAAAAGCTCCCTGTTCGCGATGGCTGTCACGCCTCATCTGGAGGAAGATAAAAACTATGTCATGCGGGTGGAATATCCCATGGCTCGGGACCGCAGAGATGTGAGCGATGATTTTGAGATCGTCCCTGTTGAAATGTATGAGCCTGAGGATGCTGAGGACGGAAAGGACTGGCGCATCGATCAGTCCCACTTAAAGGGAAAAGAAGGATTTAAGTATCAGGAGATCATCGGCCTGCAGGATGAGCACCGGCCGCGGGAAATGAATCAGACGTTCCTGGATGCGCTGACACGAATTGCCAGGAAAGAGAGCGACGGCTCCGCGAGGCACCGGTTTTTTATCGGACTTGCGTACTTAAACGGCATCGATGTGGAGATCAATCAGGAGCGTGCGCTGGAACTGCTGATCAGTGCGGCACAGGACCCGGAACCCTGCATGGAAGCCACAGCGAAACTGGCGGATATGTACCTGAACGGGGAAGGCGTGGAAAGGAATGCCGAAGAGGCCATCGCCTGGCAGAAAAAACTGGCGGCGCAATATAAGGCTGCCTATGACCGGAATCATGATCCGGATGAACATAAGGGGTATGGGACAGCATATTTTAAGGCACTCCGGAAACTCTCTGACATGTACAGAGATACCGGAGATATATGCGCGGCGATGGAATGGGCTAAGCAGGCCCTCACATTCTGCGAACAGCTGGAGCAGGAGGTCGGCATCCGGGAGCAGAGACGGGACAAAGCGCTGATCCTGAACCGGCTCGGCAGCCTCAATCGGGATATGGGGGAATCGGACAAAGCGCAGGACTGCTTTGCCAGGGCCTGCGGACAATATGAAAAACAGGTCTATGAGATCGGCACCAGAAGAGCCCGACGGGATCTGTCCATCGGTTATGAGCGGCTGGGGGATATCTGCCGCAAGAGAGGAAATCTGTCCGAGGCGGACTCATATTATTGCAAGTCGAAAGAAATCCGGGAGGCGCTGCTCCAAGAGGAAATGTCTTCGGACCGCGCAGCATCGGCGGGAACCAGAAGGGATTATTCCGCCATTCTGACGAAGATGGGCAATGTCCGGAAATCCGCAAAGAAATACGATGAAGCAGGGGAGTACTACACCGAAGCCCTTCATCTCGACAAGGTGCTTGCGGAAGAAGTCAAATCACTGCAGGCATGGGATGATTACGGCGTAAGTCTGGTGAAAGCCGGAGATATCTGCAAAGCGGAAGGCAGAATGGAAGAAACGGAAATGTACTGCGAAGAAGCGGTCGGCATTTTCCGGAAGAATACAGAAAAGACCGGATCTCTGTTCTATCTCGATCATCTCGCCGGCGGCTGTGAGAAGCTGGCCAGTGCGAAGAAAAAACTGGGAAAAGCGCAGGAGGCGAAGGCACTTTACCTTGAGTCCGTCGAACTGCGGCAGCAGCTGTATGAAAAGCAGAAAACCGTTTCTGCGGCGCATGCACTGGCGACCGCCTGCTACAATGCCGCGGCGTTTCTGGATGACCGGGAACTGATCAGAAAAGCATATGAACTCTGGGATGAACTGAGTGTTAAGCATCCGGAATATGCCGGATACAGGGACAGGGCAGGTAAATATCTATGAGTATTTTTGACCGCTTCAGGAACAGAAAGAGCAGCCGGACCGGTTCAGACAGCATGACCTTCAGCATGAGTAAGGGCAGTGTCGATGAAGAGGTTTTCAAGCCGGAAACGGATGTCCGTGATGATGCGATCTCCGGTGAGACGATCACGAAGGGAGACCTGATCCTGGACACGTATGAGGTCATCTCTGATGCCTTTAAAGGGGGCATGGGCAGCGTCTGGAAGGTTCATCACAGAAACTGGAATGCGGATCTGGCCATGAAGCGCCCGCTGCCGAAGTATTTCGCGGAAGGCAGTGAAAGACGCAAGGAGAATTTTATCCATGAATGCGAATCATGGATCGATCTCGGGCTGCACCCGAATATTGTCTCCTGTTACTACGTGCGTGATATTGACGGTGTCCCTTCCATTTTTTCCGAGTGGATGGAAAACGGCGACCTGGAGGGGTGCATCGCCGACGGAACACTTTACGAAGGCACAGAAAAAGAGGTACAGGAAAGGCTTCTTGATATCGCGATCCAGTTTGTGCGGGGGCTGCATTATGCTCATGAACATAACCTGATTCATCAGGACGTAAAGCCGGACAATCTGCTCCTGACCTCTGACTGGGAAGCAAAGGTCAGCGATTTCGGCATCGCGAAGGCTCGCTCTTCGCTGACAATGGCGGAAGCGGACCGGGTACTGACGAAAGAGGATGCCAATGCCACGCAGATGTCTCCCAACGGCGGGAGAACAGCGGCATATTGTTCGCCGGAGCAGGCAGCAGGGGTGCCTCTGACAAAGAGAACGGATATTTACAGCTGGGCGGTCAGTGTACTGGAGATGTATCTGGGCAGTAAGCCCTGGGCACGAGGCCGCGAGCTCACGGGGCCCCGTGCGGGCAGCGCCTGCCGGGACTATTTTGACCTGTGCAGGCAGAGGCCCATCCCGCGTGCGCTTCAGGAGCTTCTTACAAGATGTCTTGCTCAGAATCCGAATGACCGGCCGCATGATTTTGCCGCAATTGAAGAAGAACTGACTGTCATCTATAAAACCGTGACCGGTACTGATTACCCCCGCCCGCGGCCGCAGGCCGGATCAGATACGGCGGCTTCTTTAAATAACCGGGCATTAAGCTATATAGATATCGGAAAACCGGAGGAAGCAAAGTCCCTGCTGGAAAGCGCGCACGAACGGAATGTCAATCAGTATGAGCCGGTATATAATCTCGCGCTCCTGCGCTGGCGGCTCGGCGAGGTGGTGCGTGAGAAAGCGGAGGAGATGCTGGAAGCCATAGAGGACAAAGAGATCCGTGAGGACGGAATAACCGCAATGCGTGCCGAAAGCGGCGGTGTGCTCACGCTGAATACCGGAGACTACCACAGGATCCCGTATATGAATGTCACGTCCTTCAGTGCAGACAGGAAACGCTGCTGCGGCTTCTTTGTGACGCGCAGTGCCGATGGGTACAGACTGGATCACCGGCTGTCGGTGTGTTCTTATCCGGATGGGGAAGAGATCTTTTCTTCCGATGGGGATGGCAATATTCAGATTACACCGGACGGCCGGTGTGTTCTGATATCCAGATGGAATGATGAGAATGCCTCCTACGATTATACCTTTTTCGATGTGGACAGCGGCGCCGTTTTATGGGAGAGAAAAAACCAGGGTGCGCGCTTTCCCCTTCTGACATCAGACAGCAGGTGGGCGGTCGGAATGGAACAGAAGAAAAGACCTGACCACTACATTGATGACTA
>CAMOXX010000119.1 GCA_946629475.1 uncultured Blautia sp.
ATCGGGAAAGCAGACAAGCAAAATGCACAAGTTATTTCGTGACAGTTCCTTACATGGATTGCTGCACGTATCTGTGAAGGTACTGAACAGATACCGTTTTGGGACATAAAGGCTGGATAGACAGAATATACGGAGGATAGAATTACGCATGGATAAAAAAATGCAGGAATATCTGGACAGGCTTGCCGGCCTGGACTTCAGGAATATGTATGAAGGGGACTTTTTTCTCACCTGGGAAAAGACCGACGACGAGCTGAATGCTGTTTTTACGGTGGCGGACGCGCTCCGTCACCTGCGCGAGCAGAATGTTTCCACAAAGATTTTTGACTCGGGGCTCGGCATTTCCCTGTTCCGGGACAATTCCACCCGGACGCGTTTTTCTTTTGCCAGCGCCTGCAATCTGCTGGGACTTGAGGTGCAGGACCTTGACGAGGGGAAAAGCCAGATTGCCCATGGAGAGACGGTGCGCGAGACGGCCAACATGATCTCCTTCATGGCGGATGTCATCGGAATCCGGGACGACATGTACATCGGAAAGGGAAACACCTATATGCACGGCGTGGTCGATGCGGTGAAGGCGGGCTACGAGGCCGGCATTCTGGAGCAGAAGCCCACTCTGGTCAATCTGCAGTGTGATATCGACCATCCGACACAGTGCATGGCGGACATGCTGCACATCATCCACACCTTTGGCGGGGCGGAGAACCTGAAGGGGAAAAAGATCGCCATGACCTGGGCTTATTCACCGAGCTACGGGAAGCCGCTCTCGGTGCCGCAGGGCGTGATCGGCCTGATGACCAGATTTGGTATGGATGTAGTGCTGGCGCACCCGGAAGGGTACGATGTGATGCCTGAGACTCTTGCTGTAGCCGAAAAGAATGCAGCCGCATCCGGCGGCAGCTTCCGCAAAACCGGTTCCATGGAGGATGCCTTCCGGGATGCGGATATCGTTTATCCGAAGAGCTGGGCGCCCTTTGCGGCGATGGAAAAACGGACGGATCTCTACGCGAAGGGAGATACAGAGGGAATCAATGCCCTCGAGAAAGAGCTCCTGGCACAGAACGCACAGCATAAGGACTGGTGCTGCACTGAGGAGATGATGGCACTTACCAGAAACAAGAGCGCTTTGTACCTGCACTGCCTGCCTGCCGACATCAACGGCATCTCCTGCACCGACGGAGAGGTGGCGGCGAGTGTGTTTGACCGCTACCGGGATCCGCTTTACAAGCAGGCAAGCTTTAAACCGTACATTATCGCGGCGATGATTTTCCTCGCGAAGCAGAAAAACCCGGCCGAGACACTGCGGTCGCTGGCAGAGAGGAATCGTCCGCGGCACATTTTATAACTACAACGCCAAGGAGACTTTAAAATGGGAAAAAGAATCGTTCTGGCGCTCGGAGGCAACGCGCTGGGTGAGAGCCTTCCGGAGCAGATGAAGGCCGTGAAGAAGACCGCAAAAGCGATCGCCGACCTGATCCAGGAGGGCAACGAGATCGTGATTGTTCACGGGAACGGGCCGCAGGTCGGAATGATCCAGACTGCCATGTATGAGCTTGCCCGTTCCGAGCCGGAAAAACATATTCACTGCCCGCTCTCGGTCTGCGTGGCCATGAGCCAGGGGTACATCGGATATGACCTGCAGAATGCTCTCCGTGAGGAGCTTCTGGACCGGGGAATCAAAAAAGACTGCGCAACGATGCTGACGCAGGTAGAGGTGGATCCGGAGGATCCTGCTTTTGCCCATCCGACAAAGCCGATCGGCTCCTTTATGACAAAGGAGGAGGCCGAGATGCTGATGCGTGAGAGGGATTACGAGGTCATCGAGGATTCCGGCCGGGGTTATCGGAGGATTGTTGCCTCGCCCCTGCCGATCGGAATCGTGGAGATTGATACGGTGCGTGCCCTGGTGGAGAGCGACCATATCGTGATTGCCTGCGGAGGAGGGGGAATCCCCGTTTTCCGCACGGAGGGCCACCATCTGAAAGGAGCGGCGGCCGTCATTGACAAGGACTTTGCGGCTGAAAAGCTGGCGGAGCAGCTGAATGCCGACTGCCTGATTATCCTTACCACCGTGGAGAAGGTGGCGGTGAACTACGGTAAACCGGACCAGAGGGAGCTGGATGAGCTGACGCCTGCCGAGGCGGAACAGTATATCCGCGAGGGACAGTTTGCGCCGGGCTCCATGCTGCCCAAGGTGGAGGCAGCAGTGCAGTTCATAAAAAGCGGAGAGGGAAGAGAAGCCCTGATCACGCTTCTCGCGAAGGCAAACGACGGCCTGGCGGGAAGAACCGGGACGCGCTTCCATCTGTAACCGCCTGAATGCGGAATGCAGAACATTCCGCATTGCCGGGCCTGGAACCGCTGCCGGAAAAGGAGGAAGATGGATATGAAAAAACTGATCCGGAACGGAATGCTTGCAACTGAACAGGAGGTCAGACGTGCCGATCTTCTTCTTTCGGACGAAAAGATCCTGAAAATATCGGATCGTATTGATGAGACAGACCCGGACGCCGCCGGCGCGGAGATGATCGATGCGTCCGGCTGCTATGTGCTTCCGGGTGCGGTCGACGTCCACACACACATGGACCTGGATGTCGGGATCGCCCGGGTGATCGATGACTTTTACACAGGCACCGTGGCCGCCGCCTGCGGCGGAACAACGACCATCGTGGACCACATGGCCTTCGGGCCGAAGGGCTGCGGCCTGCGACATCAGGTCGATGAGTATCACCGGCTGGCCGACGGAAACGCTGCCGTCGACTATGGCTTTCACGGGGTTTTTCAGCATGTGAATGATGCCATCCTCGATGAGATGCCGGTTCTCGCCCGGGAGGAGGGAATCACAAGCTTCAAGGTCTACATGACGTACGATTACATGATGAACGACCTCGATCTGATGAAGATCCTTTCGCGCGCCTCTGAGGAGGGAATCCTGATCGCCTCCCACTGCGAGAACGACGGGATCGTCAGGTACTGGAGGGAGAGATTTGTCCGCGAGGGGAAGAAGGCGGCATGCTTTCATCCGAAGAGCAGGCCGGCCATCGCGGAAGCCGAGGCTGTGAGCCGCTTTCTCACCCTGGCGAAGGCTGCCGGTGAGGCCCCCGCCTATATCGTTCATCTCTCCTCAGCACAGGGGCTCCGTGAAGTGCAGAAGGCCAGAAAAGCCGGGCAGAAGCATTTCGGAGTGGAAACCTGCACACAGTATCTGCTTCTGGATGAGGGCCTCTACGAGGATCCGCAGGAAGGCCTGAAGGCTTTGATGGCGCCGCCCCTCCGGGGAAGGGCGGACCGTGAGGCACTGTGGAATGCCCTTGCGGAGAACGCGCTTGATACTGTAGCAACGGATCACTGCCCCTTTACCTTTGCGAAGCAGAAGCAGCAGGGGGCGGATGATTTTACAAAATGCCCGAGCGGCGCGCCGGGTGTGGAGGAGCGCCTGATCCTTCTCTATTCAGAAGGCGTATGCAAAGGGAGAATCACCCTGCCGCAGCTGGTAAAGTATGCCTGCGCAAACCCCGCGAGAATTGCGGGACTGTACCCGAAGAAGGGAGCTCTGCAGGAGGGGGCGGATGCAGATGTGGTGCTCCTGAATCCTGACAGGGAACAGACCCTCACAATAAGCGGGATGCACGGCGCATCCGACTATACCTGTTATGAGGGGATGCGCGTGAAGGGCGCGGTGGAGCAGGTATTCCTGCGCGGCAGGCAGGTCGTGAAGGACGGTGCCTTTACCGGAAAGCGCGGCGGCGGAATGTACCTGAAGCGCGGCACAAGCGCGGTCTGCACCGGGGAACTGCCGGTATGACGAAAACGGATAAAGATACGGGCAGTGCAGCTTCCTGTGCCCGGGTGCAGAGACCGGCCGCAGGGAGTTATGCAGAAGAGATCGGCTGCATCGTCATGGCTTCCGGTCTTTCTGCCCGGTATGGAAAAAACAAACTTTTGGAAAAACTGGGAGACCGTGAGGTGATTCTGCACACGGTCTCCGCAGCGGCTGCCGCGGGACTTTCTCCCGTCACGGTGACGCGGAGC
Source organism: uncultured Blautia sp. (assembly GCA_946629475.1). Taxonomy (GTDB): domain Bacteria; phylum Bacillota; class Clostridia; order Lachnospirales; family Lachnospiraceae; genus Blautia_A. The sequence goes on from CAMOXX010000119.1 coordinate 4,033, forward strand.
GAGGAAGTGAAGCGGCTTCTGGATGAAAAGGGATATCCATGCATCCTGCATGAAATGCCGCTGAAAAGCGATACGATGCACATAGGAATGAAACATGCAGGGGTTTCTCCCAAAGGCTGGCTTTTTATGCAGGGAGACCAGCCCCTGATTCTTCCGGAGACGATTTCCAGGCTGGTCAGGGATTTTCTGAATGATCCGGAGTCCGTTTGCAGGCTCTCATACCGCGGCAGCCCCGGCAGCCCGGTGATTTTTCCAGCCTCGATGAAAGAGGAGCTCTTATCCTACAGGGGCGACAGGGGAGGTATGGAGATTCTGAAAAAATCCGGAACGATCTGCAGAACCACAGAGGCCTCCGGGGAGTGGGAGCTGATGGATGCCGACACCCCGGAGAGCATGGAAAAACTGAGACAGCAAGACTTGAAGTATTGAGAGGAGGACAGAATGATGATGAAAAAATTTTACCTGGCAGCAGCGGCAGCAGCACTGATCACCATGACAGCCTCTGTGGCAGCATTCGCGGAAGGCGGCACAAAGGTAGATGCAAATGGTGTTTCCTTTGAGATACCGGCAGAGCTTGCCGATCTGGTAACCGTTGAGACAGAAGGCCTTGAGGACGGCATGCTGGTAAATGTCTACGAGACGGCATCCGTGAAGGCAGCTGAGGCGCAGGGTGAGGTGGACGAAGGAGCAGGATGGATTTTCGGTATCTCCCGCATTTCGGAGCATGAGCTGAAAAATCTCCGCTGCGGCGGAATGGACGGTATGGAAGTGTTTGCAGAGGACGACGATGTTTACCTGATTTACAATCATCCCACGGATGTCCGCTTTGTCAGGGAATCCTATGATGACGTTGAGGAGGACCAGAAGCAGTATGCCAGCATCAACGAGTGGGCATACGAAAATGTCCGGGAGGAGATCATTGCCAACAATCCGAGGCTTGAGCCGGAGGTTTATACTAATACAAGTCTGGATATGAACCTTTGCCGTGCCCTGTTCCAGCATGCGCCCTATGAGGTGAGATCCCTGGAGTTTGGAGGGGAGACGCCTGCGATGCCCGCTGAGGATGACTATCTTGAAGATCTGGCAGAGGATTTTGTCTATCAGTACGCCGATGAAGGCACTGAGGCGCCGGATGGAGAATATATCGTTCTGGCCTTCGATGATGAGAATGTCCGCTATGACTTTTTCCTGGCTGAGGGATACGAAAACTATGTCCGTGAGGTGGTCACAAGTGACGGCGAAGAGAGTGAGTACCTGTATCTTTCCAGCGGGAAGGATGCGGAGCATGCATATGCGACCACCACAGGCGTCATGAAGGCCTGGGTGAAGGAAATCATGACCGGCTACGACCACGATGACGACGATTATGACCGCGATTATGACGATGATTATGACGATGATGATTATGACGACTGAAACGTAAGGCGCACTTGCTAAAAGCTGTTTTATAAAAAAAAGATTGACGAATCCCCCGGACAGTGCTAGAATCCATCAATGAAAGGCGATGACGAAGACGGTCGGGATACGAGGCGTACAGAGAACCGGTGGCTGGTGAAAACCGGAGGCTGACATCTTTTGACTTATCCCTTCTGAGCCGGAAGCCCGAAAGGAGCATGACTCCCAGTAGACGCTTCCCGTGATTGCTGCGTAAAAGCAGAGGGATTGATGGATCCCGGTGAGTGGTCGTAAATTACGGCAATTTGAGTGGTACCGCGGGTGATATGAGCGCTCGTCTCAAAGTAAAACCTTTGTGACGGGCGCTTTTTTTGCGGCTCGTCGGGCATTTCAATAAAGGAGGAAAACAAACATGGCATCAGTAGATGAAAAAAACCTGATGGAGCTGGCGCACCGTATTCGTGAAATGCGGGAGATCACAGGTTTTTCCGTATCGGAGATGGCGGAAAAAACGGAAGTATCCGTGGCACAGTATATGACATATGAGGAAGGAAAGACGGACATCCCGTTCACCTTTATCCATAAATGCGCCCTGACCTTCAACGTCGGCATGAGCGACCTTCTGGAAGGACAGAGTGCGAGGCTTTCCACCTGTACAGTAATGCGGAAAGGCCATCTGCAGGATCCGATCACCGAGGACGGAATCCAGATCATGAACATGGCCCCGATGTTCCGCAACAAAATCGCGGAGCCGTACTGGGTCAAGTACGAATACTCCGAAGAGCTGCAGGATAAACCGATCCACATGACGCAGCATTCCGGGCAGGAATTTGACTATATCATGTCCGGCAGGCTGAAGGTTCAGGTCGGGGACAATGTCGAATACCTGAGCGAGGGCGACAGCATCTTTTACAACAGTTCGCTGCCTCACGGCATGATCGCGACGGACGGCCAGGACTGCGTGTTCCTTGCCTTTATCATGCCGGGCTCCGGCGAGAAGGAGACCGTGATCCGCAACACCCTGATCAGCACACGCGCTCCGAAGCAGAAGCTGGTCAGCGATGCGTTTGTGGAAACAGAGGAGGACGATAACGGCCTTCTGAAATCCATCCATTTTAAGAATGATGACACATTCAACTTCGGATTTGACGTGGTGGACGCGATTGCGAGGAAATCTCCGGACAAGCTTGCCATGCTGCATATTTCGAACGACGGCACAGAGCGCCGCTTCACCTTCCGGGATATGAAACGCGCATCGAACCAGTGCGCCAACTATTTCAAGTCTCTCGGAATCAAAAAGGGCGATAAGGTCATGCTGGTGCTGAAGCGTCATTACCAGTTCTGGCACGCGATCGTGGCGCTTCACAAACTCGGGGCAATCGCGATCCCGGCCACCAGCCAGCTGCAGAAGCATGACTTTGAATACCGTTTTAATCTGGCGGATGTAAAAGCGATCGTCGCTACAACGGAGGATCAGGTTCCCGACCATGTGGAGGAGGCCGAGCCCGCCAGCCCGACACTGGAGATCAAGATCCTCGTGGGCGGAAGCCGCGAAGGCTGGCATGATTATAATGAGGAGATCGAACAGTTCAGCGCGCATTATTACCGGAAGAAGGATGCTCCGGGCGGCAAGGATACAATGCTGATGTTCTTCACCTCGGGCACAACCGGGTATCCCAAAATAGCCGCCCACTCCTATACCTACCCGCTCGGACATTACATTACGGCGAGATACTGGCACGGGGTCAGCGATCAGGGACTTCACTTTACAATCTCCGAGACCGGATGGGGCAAGGCTCTCTGGGGCAAGCTTTACGGGCAGTGGCTCTGCGAGGGAGCGGTCTTTACCTACGATTTCGACCGCTTCAACGCGGCGGATATTCTGCCGATGTTCGCGAAATATAAGATTACCACCTTCTGTGCTCCGCCGACGATCCTGCGTATGCTGATCAAAGAGGATCTTTCGAAGTATGACTTTTCATCCGTTGTCCACATGACAACGGCAGGCGAAGCTCTGAATCCTGAGGTTTATGTCCAGTTTGAGAAGGCGACCGGCCTTCAGATCATGGAAGGATTCGGCCAGACAGAGACGACAATGACTGTCGGCAACCTGATCGGCGGCACCCACAAGGTCGGATCGATGGGCAGGCCGTCCCCGCTCTACGATGTGGAGCTGATGGATCCCGACGGAAACATGGTTCCGGACGGAGAACCGGGAGAAATCGTTATCAGGACGGACAATGGCGTCCCCAACGGCCTGTTCCAGGGCTATTATAAAGACGAGGAATCCACGAAAAAGGTGTGGCATGACGGCTGGTACCATACCGGAGACCAGGCATGGAGAGACGAGGATGGTTTCCTGTGGTACATCGGGCGCGTGGACGACGTGATCAAGTCGTCCGGCTACCGGATCGGGCCGTTCGAGATCGAGAGCGTGATCATGGAGCTTCCGTATGTACTGGAGTGCGGCGTGAGCGCGCAGCCTGACCCGGTGAGAGGACAGGTGGTAAAAGCCAGCATCGTCCTCACCAAAGGCGTAAAACCGTCGCATGACCTTGCAAAAGAGATACAGAACTATGTAAAGAGACATACGGCTCCCTATAAATACCCGAGAATCGTCGTGTTCCGCGACGAACTCCCCAAAACAATCAGCGGGAAGATACAAAGAAACCTGTTATAAAAACTTGACGTATTCTTTTTCTGGTGCTAATATATCAAACTAAAGGCGATGACGAAGCCGGTCCGGAACAGAATCTTACAGAGAGCCGCTGTCA
>CAMOXX010000120.1 GCA_946629475.1 uncultured Blautia sp.
AGCTGCTCTCCGAATATTTATGGTAGCGGCTCCACCAGTTTCCGAGAGCGTAGCGGGGAATCATGGGGGGATTTCCCGTAAGTGCATAGAAATCCCTGAGGCCTCCGTAATAGTCCTTTCCGTATCCGAAAAAGTACAGGTCTGTTCCGCTGTTTCGGCTTACGGGAACTCCCTCATCTGTGATCCTTACAGAATGAGAGTCGTCATAGGCCACACAGCCGGTGCGGGAGAAGATACCTTTTTCGAGTTCCACGAACCCGTTTGTCTGATCCAGCGTACGGGCTGTACCCATGAGATTGCCGTCATCTCCGTATAATTCACCGTAGTGCCATATAAATCCGTTTTCTTTCAGTTCCACGGAAAGCCCGATGCCGGAAAAGGGTTTTCCGTCATATCTGAGTATCAGCTGATCCGTCTCAATACGGATCATTCCTTCTTTATTGCAAAAGGAGAATGGAACAGGAGGGAACTGCCTGTTTACAACAGTCTGAGTCCTGTCATCACAGAATTCCCCCTCTTCCTGAAACTCCAGACGAAGAAGTCTGTCCGTGAGGACAGTGATGCGCCACGTATCGCCTTTAATTTGATTTTTTAAGTGATTCATTTTGATTTCCCTTTTCTTTGGCACTGGTTCTGAGCTTTCATATGTTCCATTTTATAATATTGAGAGGTGGAAAACTACAGTTCTATTTTGAATATGGAACATGCTATAATAAAAAAACTAAGCAAGACTTTGTAACTTATATTATTCCAACTTGTTTTATTCTAAGAGGTGACAGCATGAATAAGGAAATGACAAACAGTAATTTCGGCAAATGGGGCTGGAGTATGATCCTTTATACAGCTCTTCTGTATTACTTCTGGTCCGGCATCGGATCAGACGGATTAAACCTGTACCCGACCGCTTTCGCGGCGATGCACGGATGGGATTCCAACCAGCTTCTCGGCTTTGCGACTCCGGCCGGAATTATCGCGGTTTTCGGCGGCATTCTGTTCGGACGTATGCTGATGAAGACCGGCGTTAAAAAAATGAGCGGCTTTGCTCTGATTGTAACGGGAATTCTTTACGCAGTATTTGGTTTTGTAAACAGTCCGGTAATGTATCTGGTCTGCCTCACTGCATTTGTGTTTGTATCCATGGCCTTTGGTCTGATCTGCACAGCGGCGCTGATGGGCAACTGGTTCCCCAGAAAGAAGGGCATAGCTCTCGGATGGGCGACAATGGGTGCTCCGATTTGTACTGCAACGTTCGTAGCGATTATGAGCGCTCTTTACGGGATGCTCGGCATTTCCAGAGCGCATGTCGTGATGGGAGCCGTGATGGTGGTTCTCGGTATTGTTTCATTTTTCTGGGTCAAGGATTATCCGGCAGAAGTCGGTGCCTATCCGGACAACCTTCCGGACGGAGCGGAAGCCTATAAGGCACAGATGGATGAAATGCAGTCTTATAAAAGCCCGTTTACCGTATCCCGTCTGCTTAAGGATAAAGATATGTGGCTGATTTCCGTGGGATTCGGCATGCTCTGGATGGTGACGGTCGGTGTTGTTTCTCAGTTTGTTCCGAGAATGGTCAGCGTAATGGCTCCGTCCATCGGTCCGGAAGCCGCGCAGGGCAAAGCGCTCCTCATGCTTACGATCGCGGCAGTGGTAGGTATCGCCGGGTCCTATTTCTGGGGCTGGCTTGACCAGAAAATCGGCACGAAGCCGGCATCCGCTGTTTACAGTCTCAGCTATATCGCGGCGTTATTACTCCTGATCTTCGCAAAGGTGGAGATCCTGACTTATGTAGCGATTATCTTTGTGGGTCTTGGAATCGGCGGCCTGCTCAACCTGATGCCTTCTCTGGTAATCTCTGTATACGGACGCAAGGATTTCGCCGCTGCAAATGCGCTGGTTTCTCCTATTGCCTCCCTGATTCAGAAAGGCGCCTTCATTATCATGGCTGTGGCGCTCGCGGCTTCGGGCGGAGACTATACAATGCCGTATCTGATTTTCATCGGAATCGACGTGATCGGTCTTGTCTTGCTCCTGATGGTTACAAACGAGTGCAAGGGCACTAAATGAGGTGATTATGAATTCTGATTCTATCGCAGCGAATATGCCTGCTTCAGGCTATTCCGTAATTACGATTAACAGACAGTATGCGGCTAAAGGGAGAACTTTAGCCGCGGAAATCTCAAGACGGCTTGGGATTCCCTATTATGACAAGGATTTTGTGCTGAGGACAGCGGAAGAAAGCGGTTATGATCCGGATCTTGTGTCGGAAGAGAGCGAAGAGCTGAGTACTTCCGGTAAAATTCTGGACAGCATTCTGAACAGCACCGTTTCCTATAAAAGCTCACATGATGAGATTTTCAAAGCAGAGAAAGAGGTTATACTGAAACTGTCAAAAACTCCCTGCATTATTGTGGGGCGATGCGCCAACCATGTATTAAAGGAACACGGCATTCCGGTTCTTTCTGTTTTTCTTCACGGATCCCTTGATGCCCGCAGAAAGCACGCTGAAGAACTGGCGGAAAACGGGAATATGCCTCTGGATAAATATATCGAGGCAAGGGATAAAAAACGCAATAATTTCTATAAAAAATATACCGGCAAGGACATCAATGAAGCCTCCAATTATACCATCAGTCTCGACACGGGGCTTATTAATGTCAATGTGTGCGCGGATATTGTGGAAAGGCTGTACAGGGACAGTCTGAAAGGATGATAAGAAGGAGAGGTTCCGATGCCTGTTGGATCGGTCTTTCCTGTGAAAGGAGAAGTTATGTTACACAGTCGGCTTCGTGGAATTGCCGCCCTTATCCTGTCCGCTATACTGCTGACCGGATGCGGTGGACAGAGACTGATGATGGGAACAGGCGGTACTTCGGGAACTTACTATGCCTTCGGGGGAGTGCTTGCCCAGTATATGAAAAACTATACCGGATACAGCGTGACCGCTGTTTCAACAGCGGCTTCCAAAGCGAATATTCAGAGTATCGGCGACGGAGATTATCAGATGGGCTTTACACAGTCCGACGTGATGTCCTATGCCTGGGAGGGCAGTAAATCGTTCGAAACGGACGGACCATGCAGAGACTTCCGCGTGCTCGGCGCTCTTTACGCTGAAACCGTTCAGCTGATTACCATGAAGGACAGCATTAAAAGTGTGAGTGATCTGAAGGGAAAGAGCGTTTCGATCGGCGCGCCGGGTTCCGGTGTTTACTTTAATGCGATTGATGTGCTTGAGGCTGCAGGCCTTTCTGTTGATGACATAAAGCCCCAGTACCAGAGTTTCGACGACAGCAAGGAAGCATTGAAAGACGGACAGATCGACGCTGCTTTTATCGTGGCAGGCGCGCCTACTTCCGCCATTACGGAACTGGCTACGACCAACGGTGTTTTTCTGATCCCGATCGACGGAGAGCTCCGCGATGCGATCATGTCCAGCTGTCCCTATTACGCGCCTTTTGTCATTCCTGCCGATACCTATCCGCACCAGTCAGACCCGGTTGAAACGATTACCATTAAAGCCACAATGGTCGTGGACACCGATCTGGATGAGGAGACGGTCTATCAGCTGACGGCAGCGATATTTGATCATTCTGATGAAATCACACTGGAAAACGCAAAGGGCGAAGAGCTCTCTGTTGAAAACGCGACTTCCGGTATCACTGTTCCGTTCCACCCCGGTGCAGCCAGGTATTTCGCGGAACATGGCGTAACTGTGGAAACACTGGAGTAATCAGGAGGGGGAGCATGAGTGATCATAATACCAAAGTCAGAGAGTATGAAGTTGTTCAGGAAGATCTTGAAGAGGTAATGCGAAAATACGACAGGGAGTCGAATGTCCGCGTCTGGACCGGGAAACCGGCTATAGCGGTCAAATGCATCCTGATCGGATTCTCACTTTTCTGTGTTTGGGTGACGCTGTTCGCCACGTTTTTAGAGGAGATCCGTCTGACCTCCTTCATGGGAATGATCATTCTTCTGGGATTTCTCAATTATCCGGCCCGGAAAGGAGAGCAGAAGGTCAATTATATCCCCTGGTATGATGTCATCGGGATGATTCTCGGAACGGGAGCGTTTCTTTACTATACATTTAACGCGGAACAGATCATTCAGCAGGGGACGCGTTTCACGCCGGTACAGATCGTGATCGCCCTTGTCGGAATCATTGCTCTTCTGGAGGTGACGAGGCGGAGCGTGGGTATTCCGATTCTTATCGTGGCGCTCTTCTTTATCGTCTACGCGATCGTATACGGACTTACTAATCCGTCAGTGGTGGGACGTCTGCGTTATCTCGTGAGAAATCTCTTTTACGCGAAGACGGGCATTCTGTCCACGCCAATCAATGTCTGCTCCAAGTACATCGTCGTCTTTATCATCTTTGGGGCATTTCTGGAACGGACCGGTATCTCGGAGTTTTTCATCAATATGGCGAACTGCGTAGCCGGGCGTTACGCGGGAGGTCCCGCCAAAGTGGCGGTAATCTCGTCCGCGCTCTGCGGCATGGTGAGCGGTTCATCCGTAGGAAATACGGTGACAACCGGATCTGTCACGATTCCGATGATGAAGGATACAGGCTATAAAGCGGATTTCGCGGGCGCCGTGGAGGCTGCCGCATCTACCGGCGGTCAGATCATGCCGCCGATTATGGGAGCCGCGGCATTTCTCATGGCGGATATTATCGGGGTTCCGTATTCGGACATTCTGGTTCGGGCCATTCTGCCGGCAATCCTGTATTTCACGGGTATTTTTATCGCTGTTCACCTGGAGGCGAAAAAATACGGACTCTCCGGTATCCCTTCTGAAAAACTGCCGAAGTTTACAGGCCTTCTTAAGAAGATTTACCTTCTGACGCCGCTGGTTCTTCTGGTTGTCTGGGTGTCAAACAACATGATGACGATGCAAAGAGCAGCTGCGTTCTCGATTTTAGCGGCAATTGCGGTCGGGATTATCGATACCTTGGTCGACAGATCTTACAGTACAGCCGCAAAGGATTTGAAAGCAGCCGGTTCTGCCCATCCTTTAGCCGACGCGATTATAGGTACGAAGGAAGAGACGGGAAATTGCTTTACATTGAAAAAATTCTTCGACGCGCTGGAAGCCGGCGGAAAGGGAACCATCACGGTTGGTGCGGCCTGCGGCGTTGCGGGTATCATTTCCGGAACAATTACGATGACGGGACTTGCCAATGAGATGATCAACGCGATCGTCCAGGTGGCGGGGGATAAGCTCATTATCGCGCTTTTCCTTACCATGCTCTGCTGCATTGTTCTTGGTATGGGTGTTCCGACAACTGCTACTTACTGCATCATGGCGGCGACCTGCGCGCCGATCCTGACCCGTATGGGAGTTCCGATTCTTGCGGCCCATTTCTTTGTATTTTACTTCGGTATTGTGGCGGATATTACGCCTCCTGTAGCTCTTGCGGCTTACGCGGGAAGCGCCATCGCGAAATCCAACCCGATGCGGACAGCTTTCAACGCGACAAAACTTGCCATCGCGGCTTTCATCATTCCGTATGTGTTCTGTTTCAGTCCGTCAATGCTTCTGATCGAGACGGATACGCTCAGCGTCATTCTGATTGCCGCGACTTCCCTTATCGGAATTTTCGCTGTCGCGGCTGCTCTTGAGGGATTCCTTCTTACGGATATGGGAATAGCCGAAAGAGTGATTCTTATTGCCGGAGGTCTGATGATGATTATCCCGGGCATGCTGACGGACGTGATCGGACTGGCCATAATCGGTGTAGGCTTCGTGATGCAGGTGGTAAAGAAAAAACAGAAGGTTGTACCTGGCCGGACATAAAAAGAGGAGGCAGCTGCTTAAGCTGCCTCTCTTAAATATAAAGGAATAATATTTTCGTATTCGCTGCCGAGCATTTCTACCAGTTCCGGAGTGCCCGGCATGACGCCGTACAGGTTCAGGTATGTCTGAATACAGGTTTTTAAAATTTGAAGTTCATAATTTGTCATATCCGTCACCCCTTTCGATTTACTGATCACAATTATACAGGGATTTTGTGGAAATTCAGTGTGTCAATTATTAAGGGTTCATGTATGAAAGATTAAGATTTTACTTTTTGTGAAGCTTTTGATACTATTGTTTTTATAGAGCGATGATCGAAAATATCGAATTGAAAGCGGACAAATGGATCCGTATTTTTGTTGTAATGAAAATAAAACAGTTTTAAGTACAAGAGAGGTGCGGGATGGCAGAGAAAAAGAGCAAGGTTGAGGAGCCAAAAGAAAAAGCCGTTGAAAAAATGGCAGAGGAAAAAACAGTTGTTGCTGAGAATGCTGCAGTGACAGAACCGGAAAAAGCTCCGGCAGAAAAGAAGACCGTAAAGAAGGCGGCTGCGGAAAAGAAGACTGCAAAGAAGGCGCCGGCTGAAAAGAAGGCTGTAAAGAAAGCGCCGGCAGAAAAGAAAACCGTGAAGAAAGCGGCTGAAGAAAAGAAGACCGTGAAGAAGGCTGCTGAAGAAAAGAAGACCGTGAAGAAAGCCGCCGGAGAGAAGAAGACTGCTAAGAAAGCCGCTGAAAAAACAGCAGCAGCTCCGGAAGTAAAAGCAGAAACTCCCGAAGTAAAAGTCGAAGCTCCGGAAGTAAAGGCGGAAGCTCCGGAAGTGAAAGTGGAAGTACAGGAAGCGCCGCAGCTTCCGCAGCCGAGAAGGAGCATCGCGTTTATCGGATCCGAGTGCTATCCCTTTGTGAAAACGGGAGGACTGGGAGACGTGATGTACGCGCTTCCGAAAGCGCTGATCGCCCAGAACTGCGATGTGAAGGTGATCCTTCCCAGATACAAATGCATTCCGCAGAAGTATCAGGAGAAGATGGTCTTCCGCGGTTCCTTTGAGATGAATCTGTGTGAAGACGGCCGTTCCTTCTATGTGGGAATTATGGAATATGTCTGGGATGGCGTTGTCTATGACTTTATCGACAATGAGGAATTCTTCAGCTTCGGCAACCCCTATACCAATCTGATTGACGATATCCCGAAGTACTGCTATTTCGGGAAAGCGGCACTGGCTGCCCTGAACTATATGGACTGGATCCCGGATGTGATTCACTGCCACGACTGGCAGGCCGGTCTCGTTCCGGTCTATCTGAGAACCCTGTTCCAGGATACACCGGTCGGACGTTCAAAAGTGATGATGACGATTCATAACCTCCGCTTCCAGGGCGTGTACAATATTCCGACGATCCGTTACTGGTCAGGACTTCCGGACTATGTGTTCAACAAGGATGCTCTGAAGACCGGATTTGAAGACGCGAATATGCTGAAAGGCGCTCTGACCTACGTGAATATGATCACGACCGTCAGCGGCACTTATGCCAGTGAGATCCAGACACCGTATTACGGAGAGACTCTTGACGCGCATCTCAGATATCACTCCGGCAAACTGCGCGGCATTGTGAACGGGATTGATTACGATATGTGGGATCCGTCGAAGGATGAACTTCTGGCGGCTCCGTATGACCTGTCAAACGTGCTCGAAAAGAAGAAGGAGAACAAGCGCGTCCTTCAGGAGGAACTCGGGCTTGAGGTGGATGACGGGAAATACATCATCGGCCTGATCTCCCGGCTGACCAACCAGAAAGGTCTGGATCTGGTAAATGCGATTATTCCGCAGCTGATTGACGGCCACACTCAGATCGTGGTCCTGGGAACCGGCGATCCGGAGTATGAAGATTCCTTCCGCTATTATGAAAATGCCTATAAGGGAAGCATCTGCTCCAATATTATGTACGACGAAGGAAGGGCTCACAAGATTTATGCCGGAGCTGACGCACTGCTGGTTCCGTCACAGTTCGAGCCGTGCGGTCTGACACAGCTGATCGCGATGCACTACGGTACGGTTCCTATCGTGAGAGAGACCGGTGGACTGAAAGATACGGTTCAGCCTTACAATCAGTATTCCAACGAAGGCAACGGCTTTACGTTTGACCGCTATGACGCGGGCCTTCTGCTGGACGCGATTAACCGCTCGAAGACACTGTTCTTCACAAACCGCTGGTGCTGGGATGAGATGGTTCAGCGTGATATGGCCAAGGATGTCTCCTGGGAACACTCCGCGAAACTGTACCGCAATCTGTATCTGGAACTGAC
>CAMOXX010000121.1 GCA_946629475.1 uncultured Blautia sp.
GGGGATACCAGCGCAAGAATTGCCGTTGATATTTCGCAGATGACCGCCATTCGTTTTGGCGAGACGGTGAAGGCCTATGTGGAACGGGACGGAAGCGCAGGTGATCTGACGGCTGTTCCGCTCGCGATTGCCGGATGGCTCCGCTACCTGCTGGCAGTGGATGATAAAGGGAAAGCTTTTGAACTGTCCCCCGACCCGATGATTCCTTACATGCAGGAACAGCTTGCGGGCATCGAGTACGGAAAGCCGGACAGCCTTCGGGAACAGCTGAAACCGGTTCTGAGAAACGAGACGCTCTTCGGGGTGGATCTCTACAAGGCGGGACTCGGAGAAAAGATCGAAGAGATGGTGAGAGAGGAACTGGCGGGAGAAGGCGCCGTGAGGGCAGCCCTGAAAAAGTATCTTGTCCGTTAATCACAATATATGGAGAGGCGCTCCTCAGGGGCGCCTTTTTCAGATCATAATGCATCTTGCGCAGGCCGGCTGCTGTGTGCTAATATCATAATGTAAAACAGCTGTCAATCCGGGAACGCATGTCTCCGGAACGGAGGCGGGAATACAAGGAGATAATTATGATACCCAAAGATCCGGTGATTCTTTTGAGCTATGTCAATACACAGCTGAGGGACTATTATGAGTCTCTTGAGGCCCTGTGCACACTTCGCGGTATTAAAAAAAAGGACCTGATCGACACCCTTGACGGGATCGACTATCATTATGATGAAAAACTGAATCAGTTTATTTGACAAAGGCTTCATCCCTCCTGCAGGGCTGAAGCTTTTTTTCGGTTCGAAAGGAAGCATGCAGAATAACCATAATATTTCGCAATAAATAACCCGTTTTTGCTGAAATTGACATGATAATACGCCTGAAATAATTGAAAACTTTAAAAATTGATGGTATACTGTAACTGTTCGGCAGACTGCGCGCGGAATAATGCGCGTTCTTCGTGCAGCCGGCCAATACTGGGAAAGGAAGAAAAATCATGAACAAGGAACTCACAAACAGCAAATTCGGCAAATGGGGCTGGAGCATGATCATCTACACAGCCCTCCTGTACTATTTCTGGTCAGGGATCGGCTCGGACGGCCTCAACCTGTACCCGGACGCCTTTGCAAAGCTGCACGGCTGGGACTCCAACCAGCTTCTCGGATTTGCTACGCCCGCCGGCATCATCGCCGTGTTCGGCGGCATTCTGTTCGGAAGAATGCTGATCAAAACAGGCGTGAAAAAGATGAGCGGCTTTGCGTTGATTGTGACGGGCATTCTATACGCGGTGTTCGGCTTTGTGAAAAGCCCGGTGATGTACCTGATTTGCCTGACCGCATTCGTCTTTGTTTCCATGGCGTTCGGTCTGATCTGCACGGCTGCGCTGATGGGAAACTGGTTCCCGCGCAAAAAAGGAATCGCTCTCGGCTGGGCTACAATGGGAGCACCGATCTGTACAGCTACCTTTGTCGCGCTGATGAGCGCTCTTTACGGGGCGTTCGGAATCTCCACTTCGCATGTGATCATGGGCTGCGTGATGATCGTGCTTGGCATCGTGTCCTTCTTCTGGGTGAAGGATGACCCCTCCGAGGTCGGAGCGTATCCTGACAACCTTCCGGATGGAGCCGAGGCGTTCCAGAGACAGATGAGGGAGATGCAGGAGTACAAGAGCCCGTTCACAGTCGCAAAACTCCTGAAGGACAAGGACATGTGGCTGATCTCTGTGGGCTTCGGCATGCTGTGGATGGTGACCGTCGGCGTCGTTTCACAGTTCGTTCCCCGTATGATCAGCGTTATGGCGCCTGTGATCGGCCCGGAAGCCGCACAGAAAAAAGCGCTCATGATGCTGACGATCGCCGCGCTGGTGGGGATTGCCGGCTCCTACTTCTGGGGATGGCTGGATCAGAAGGTCGGTACGAAGCTGGCTTCAGCCGTCTATTCGCTCAGCTATATCGCAGCTCTGCTCCTTCTCATCTTCGCAAAAATCGAGATTCTGACCTATGTTGCGATCGTTTTTGTCGGGCTTGGAATCGGCGGCCTGCTGAATCTGATGCCGTCTCTTGTGATCTCGGTTTATGGAAGGAAGGACTTTGCGGCTGCGAACGCGCTGGTTTCACCCATCGCTTCGCTGATCCAGAAGGGAGCTTTCGTGATCATGGCCGTGTCCCTCGCCGCTTCCGGCGGAGACTACACAATGCCCTACATGATCTTTATCGGGATCGATGTTGTGGGGCTGATCCTGCTGCTGCTCGTGACGAACAAATGCAAGGGAAGCCGGTAGAGTATAAGCGAAGGTGTCCGCTGTACATTTGTTTTTTGTGCAAAAGCCTCATTGTGTTTGACATGACGACTGTTATTTTGTATGATGTTACTATCATAGTATGAAGACAGGAGGGATGTTGTTATGAAAGTGATCGGTATTTCGATGGGCCGTAAAAATGAACGCAGCGATATTTACTGCAAGCAGGCTCTTATGGGTGTGGAAGCTGCCGCGAAGGCTGCCGGCAAGGACATTGAAGTCGAGTTCCTCAACACGGTTACGCTCGATATCGGGCAGTGCCGCGGCTGCGGCGCCTGCAGCAAGGCTCCGGATGGAAAAATCAAATGCTGGATCAAGGACGACTACTTGATGGTGGAGGAGAAGATCCTCGATGCCGACGGCATTATTATTGTTGCCCCGGTCTATTCCGTGGGTATTGTCGGCCAGCTGAAGAACATCACGGACCGTTTCGGCGCAGCCCACGACCGTGCTTCCATGATCGATGAGCAGGAAAAGAGAAAAGCAGACGGCCGTCCGCTTCTGGATGAGCGCTATTTCAAGGACCGCTGGGTCAGCTATATTGCAGTCGGCGGCGCATGGACTCCGGACTGGACCGGAATGGGACTTCCGATGATGCACCTGTTCAGCTGCTCCCAGGCAATGAAGGTTGTCGGGCAGATCAATGCCAATGACCAGGGCCGCAAGACCAGCCCGTTCCTGGATCCGCCGATGATGGAGGATGTGTTTAAGCTTGGCGAAAACCTGGCGAACAATCTGGGCGTTCCCTATGACGAGACAACCTGGTTCGGTGAGGAAGGCACATGTCCTACATGTCACCTGAACATGATGACGGTGGACGGGACAGACACCGTTACATGCGCGGTGTGCGGAAGCAAAGGAAAGGTTGAGCTTCAGGACGGCAAGATGAAGATCATCTTCCCGGAATCCGAAGTGAAACGCGCGAGAAACACGATCACCGGCCTCAACGAGCACCATGCGGAGATCGGCGAGATGATGCGCATCTGCATCCCGATTCTGATGGAGAAAAAGGAATTCCTGAACGAAAAGAAGAAAGAATACATGGCTTACAAGCCTGTCTGGAAAAAAACAGAAGAGTAATCTGTCTGACAAATGAGAAGGCAGCCCCGGAGACCACCGGGGCTGTTTTTTTGTCGAAAAATGTCGAATTGCACAATGCTTGTCGAAATTTGCGATCAAAATATGTTGACACTGCACAATGCCGATGATAACATCAATGCATGGTATCCGAAAACCAACATTAACTGTTCAGAAAAGAGTGCAGTGCGGGAAGGCAGCAGGGCGTACGGTGAAGCTCCGGATCTCTGCGGCACGGCGCGTCCATGGAAAGGAGGAGAAGGTGCAGTCGGCAATTTCAGAATACTATGTCGGAGAAGACGGGCAGCTGCGGCTGTTTTTGAGCGGAACCGTGCCCGGCAGCGCGGATGGTGATCTGACGGTTCTGGCGGGAACGGAAAAGTGTATTGCGGAAAACCTAATGCCTGTACGGGATCATGTTCCGGTAAAAACACTTCTGATGCTGGATAATTCAAGGTCGGTGCGGGACTATGCGTCCTTAAAGGAGATGGTGAGACAGCTGATCCTCGGCCATACCGGGAATGAGGAGTTCTGCCTGGCTGCATTTGACACCGGGGTTCACTTTGTTTTTCCTGAGGACGGGACGTTTTCGGGAGACTATGAATCGCTGCTGCAGGCACTGGATGCGCTTGCGCAGGAGGATCTCAGCACCCATGTCAACCGCTCTTTGCTGCAGGCGCTCGAAAACACTGTGCAGGATGGCTCGATGGCCCGGATTGTACTTGCCTCGGACGGCGGGGATGCGGGGGAGTCCTCTCCGGTATCTGTACAGGAGGTGGATTCTTTCCTTCAGAATAAACCGGTCATTCTCCATATGCTTGGTGTGCCCTGGAGCAGCGCACAGGCACACGGTCTGGAGGATATGGCTTATCTTGGACGAAAATACGGTACATATCAGGACTGCAGTCCGGGAAATGAGCAGGAAATCCTCTCGGAACTCGGCAGGGATTATGACTCCTGGTATGCCGATGTACATGTTCCGCCGTCTGCTCAGGACGGCAGCGTCAAATCTGTCATGGTGGATTACAGGTCTGCCGACAATTCTTTTTCCATATCGCGGGACATAAGGATGCCTCAGCAGCTTCTGCCTGAGCCGACAGTCAGTCCCACCCCGGTACCAACCAGCACTCCTGCTCCGACTCCGGAGCCCGAAGCGACGGAGATTCCGGCTGCATATATCGACCGGAATCCCGGAGGATTTCCTGAGAACATCTCTCTTCCCGCATCTCCCGCAATCATCGGAGGAGCTGCGGTTCTGATTCTTTCAGCCATATTTCTTGCTGTCTTTCTGATCCTCCGCGCCAAAAAGCGGAAAACAGATGAAGTCCGGCAGGAGCCGCAGGAATTTCCGGATTATGATGAAACAGAAATCTACTCTGAAGAAGAGGATGCGGACGACCGGGACAGTTATGAGACCCAGATGATGTTCGGGCATCCGCCGGAAGAAAGGATCCCGGAGTTATGCCTGACAGATGTGAGGGATCCTTCCCGCGTGCTTAAGTCCGCTATTACCGGAAGCATCATTGTGGGGAGCAGCAGACGGAGCAGCGACCTTGTGATCGAGGGAGACCCGACGGTTTCCAGAAAGCATGCGTGCCTCAGCCTGGAGGACGGACACCTTCGGCTGGAGGATCTTGGATCCACAAACGGAACATGGACGAACCGGAGCAGGACCGAGCGGAAGACGGAAGTCAGGAACGGAGATCTCGTGCGTTTCGGTGACTCCGAGTTTACTGTGATGCTGACAGTGCAGGGAACCTGATGATGGAGAAAAAAAGAAGACAGGGCAAATCCGAAGGAGTGTACAGAGAAAGGGAAGGCGCTCTGGAGAGGATGCTGAAGAATGATACCGATTCCGGAAAGACACCGGGCAGAAAAATGCGGAACGTGCATAAGGGAGAAAAGCACAGCCTGAAGCTGCATATCCGGAGCAGGAACGGAATCCGAACGGAAGACTTAAGCGGTGCGGAGCTGATCCGGGCAGGCCGGGATGAGGCGAGCCGCGTTTTCATCCCCAGCAGATACTGCTCCAGGAAGCAGTTCGAGATTTTTGCCGGGGAAGACGGGTACTACATCCGGAACCTCGGAAGAACCAATCCGACTATCCTGATCCGCGGAGGGCGCTCTCTTTCCCTTTCGGAGGAACCGGCCCGGCTTATGGACGGAGACCACCTGAAGGCGGGGGATGTCCTTTTCGGAGTCAGCATCCTCTGGGAGGCGGGAAACGAAATGGACGGTGAAGAAAGGGACTGCAGAAAAAGAAGCGGGTTGTACGGGGATGATATCCGGAACGAGGTGGAACCATGGGAATGATGATCACGGCGTATACACCTGAGGCTTACCGGGAGTTTCTGCTGCCGTCAGAGAAAAACCTGGATTATCACATTCTGCTTGCCCACCGGTATTTCGGCCTGCACAGGGATCTCCTGGTCAGCCTGGAAAACATCGGGGGCTGCTGGAAAATCTGCCCTGGTTCGGATTATGACATTTACTGCGGTTCTCTGCGGCTGAACGAAGCTTTTCCCCTGTCGGGCGAGGAGGTGCTTCGGATCGTCACGCGGGACGGGGAGGACATCACCTTTCTTCCGAGAACAGTGGACCGCCCTCTTGCGCCTTTCCGGAAGATTCTTTTGAAGGATGGAACCGTGATCCGTATCGGAAGAGGCTCCGGAAACGAGATCCGCTATAATAACCGTGATCTTGTAGCGAGGGAACATGCGGTCCTGGCGAAGGAGGGAGAGACATGGAAAATCACATGCTGCAGCAGCAACGGAATGTATGTGAACGGAGAGTTTTCCAGGATGGATCACGGACTGAGTTACGGAGACTGTATCAATATTCTGGGACTCAGCCTGATTTTCCTGGGAGACTGCCTTGCTGTCAATGCACTATCCGGAAACACGTATCTTGACGGCGCAGCGCTGTCCGGGGGATACGGGGAGGGGATGGCGGAACAGATGAACCGCAGGGCAGGGTTTCCTTCATCGGGACGACTGTTCCACCGTTCCCCGCGTTTTCTGGAAACACTGGAAGAGGGAACGATCGAGATCGATGATCCGCCTCAGAGCATGGTGCGGGATCAGGGTTCACTGCTCTATACCGTCGGGCCGTCCCTCACGATGGTGCTTCCCATGGCCTGCGGTTCTTTCGCGATGATGTATGCCATGCGGAGATCCGGAGGAGGGAATGGATTCTTTTTCTACTCCGGGCTGGTGATGGCAGGTACGTCCGCGGCGGTGAGTGTCCTGTGGGCATTGCTTAACCGCAGGAGGCAGCAGAGGGAAGAGGAACACGAGGAGGAACAGAGATTTGTGTCCTACAGCGGTTATCTTCTCGAAAAGAAGGAGGAGATCCAGAAGCTTTACCGGAAAAACCGGGAAATCATGAACCGCATGTATCCGCATGTATCTGAAGTCCTGCAGTATGATAAGGATTCTGCCGGGCTGTGGAGCCGGAACCCGGATCAGGCCGATTTTCTGTCCCACCGGGTGGGAACAGGCGATATCCCCTTCCAGGTCCGCATAAAGGCGGGGAAAAAGAATTTCCGGGTGCGCCGGGATCCGCTTTCCGATAAGGCAGGCCTGCTGCGGGACAATTTTGAAACGCTTCAGGCAGTCCCGATCACGATCGACCTGCTGAGATTCCGGAAGGTCGGGATCATCAGTGACGGGACCGGGCACAGCAGCGCGGAGATTGCGAGGCTGCTGATGATTCAGATGGCAGCGAACAACTGCTATACGGATGTTAAACTGGTAGTAGTCTACAATGGAGACAACCCGGATGAATGCGCCTTCTGGAGCTTCGCCAGATGGCTGCCCCATGTGTGGTCGGAGGACAGAAAAACCCGGTATATGGCCTCTGACAAGAAGGAGGCGGGAGACATCTTCTTTGAACTGTCATCTGTCTTTCGCCGCAGGGTGAGGGAACAGGAAAAATCCTCCCGGAACAGCGGGCTTCTGCCATATTATATCTTTATTATCGCGGATCCGGGGCTGATCGGGGAGGAGGCAATCTGCGGATATATTTTCGACCACGCGGAGGAATGCGGGCTTTCTGCGGTATTCCTGGCGGAATCCTACGATGCGCTGCCGAATACCTGTGAGCTTTTCGCGGAGGACACAGAGTCCTTTTCGGGAATCTATGAAGCTTCCGGAAGAAATGTACGGACAAAGGTTGCCTATGATACCGCGGATACGGAGGCGTGCGTTTCCTTCAGCAGAAATCTGTGCGGGACAGAGGTGCAGCATGTACGGGGTGAAGGGAAAATCCCCCTGTCCCTGAGCTTCCTGGACATGTATCAGGTGTCGGGCGCAGAGGAGCTTTTTCCGCATCAGAGATGGCTGAAAAACAGGACATATGAGAATATAAAGGGCTTTCTCGGGCGGAAGGCCGGAGATGCGCTGATGGTGCTGGATATTCATGAAAAGTATCACGGACCGCACGGGCTGGTGGCGGGAATGACAGGATCCGGAAAGAGTGAGACGCTGCAGACCCTGATCCTGTCCCTGGCGGTGAATTACAGTCCGGATGATATCGCTTTTTTCATCATCGATTACAAGGGAGGAGGGCTGGCGAATCAGTTTGCCGGGCTTCCGCATATAGCAGGCAGTATTTCGAACCTTTCCGGAAGCCGGATCCGACGGGCCATGGCCTCGATCAAGAGT
>CAMOXX010000122.1 GCA_946629475.1 uncultured Blautia sp.
AGCGGGAGCTGTCGCTGGATTATATCGTAGATCAGCTGGCGGTTAGGCCGCAGTTCAATCTGAACTATCTTAGGGTCATGGAGGACGGCACGGAGAAGTATTTCCGCATTGAACTTGCCCGGATGAATATGCCCGATGGAAAAATGGGGGTAGTCTGCGGATTTAAGGATGTGGATAAGGATGTCAGACAGGCGCAGGAAGCCCAGAGGGAGCAGCAGCGGCAGCTGGAACAGAGGCTGGCCCTTCAGGAGCAGCTTCTGGAGCAGGAAAAGTACCGGGCACAGCTGGACAATATGATCACAGCGATGGCTTCGGATTACCGGAGCGTGTACCATGTAGATCTGGACAACAATGAGGGCATCTGCTACCGGGCGGATCCCAAGGATCCGGATCATTATAAGGAAGGAATGCGATTTCCGTTCTACGAAAGATTTTCGGAATACGGGGAGCTGTACGTGGACGAACAGTACAAAGAAGGGTTCCGTCAGTTCATCGACCCGGATCATATTCGCGAGTCTCTTTTGACGGAAAGTATCATTGCGTACCGGTACCTTGCTCACCGGAACGGCAGCGACTACTATGAGATGCTGCGTATGGCAGGAGTGCGCCATCCCGCCGACAGGGATGACCACATTGTCCACGCCGTAGGGATCGGGTTTACGGTGATCGATGCGGAGATGAGGGAATCCCTGGAGCAGCGCAGGGTTCTGGTGGAAGCTCTGGACGCGGCCAGACAGGCCAACAGTGCCAAGACATCGTTCCTGTCAAGCATGAGCCATGAGATCCGTACTCCCATGAATGCGATCATCGGGCTGAACAGCCTGGCTATGAAGGACGAGACCCTGCTTCCCCAGACACGGGAGTATCTGAAAAAGACGGGGGAAAGCGCCAGGCATCTGCTGGGACTGATCAATGATATTCTGGACATGAGCCGTATCGAGTCGGGCCGGATGGTGCTGCGCAACGAAGAATTCTCGTTCAGTTCCATTCTGGAACAGATCAATACCATGGTCATGTCGCAGTGCAGCGACAAGGGCCTGAAGTATGAGTGCCGGATTCTCAGCCAGGTGGATGACTATTATATCGGGGACGACATGAAGCTGAAGGAGGTTCTGATCAATATTCTCAGCAATGCCGTCAAGTTTACCGACGCTCCCGGACATATTACTTTTACAGTGGAACGGACGGCTGTGTTTGCCGATCAGTCTACCATGAAGTTTTGCATTCAGGATACCGGGATCGGGATGGATCAGGAATATATTCCAAAAATCTTTGACGCTTTTTCCCAGGAGGACGGAAGCCGCAAGAGCAAGTATGGAAGTACCGGACTGGGCATGGCGATCACGAAGAATATTGTGGAGATGATGAACGGGACGATCGACGTTGAATCTGAGAAGGGGGTAGGGACAAAGTTCACGGTGATCATCAGCCTGCGGAATTGTGAGCAGCGGGGACCGGAGCGGGAGATTGACCCCGGTACGCTGAAGGTGCTGGTGGTGGACGATGATCCGGTTACCGCGGAGCATGCGCGGACGGTGCTGGACGAGGTCGGAATCTATACCGATGTATGCTTTGACGGTCCGACAGCGCTGCACATGCTGGAGCTTCAGCATGCCAAGCAGGAACCCTACAATCTGGTGCTGATGGATTGGAAAATGCCCGGGATGGATGGTCTGGAAGCGTCCAGACTGATCCGGGAGCGCTATGACAATGAGACAACCGTCATTATCCTGACCGCCTACAACTGGGACGAGATTGCAAATGAGACGATCGTGGACAGCTTTCTTGCCAAACCTCTGTTTGCATCTAACGTACTGGCAGAGTTCGAGCGTGTTGCCCGCAAGAACAATATGAGCCTGTTCAAAGAAAAGCAGCGGGCCGATCTCAAGGGAAGGCGCATTCTGCTGGCTGAGGATATGGAGATCAATGCTGATCTCATGATGGACATGCTCTCCCTGGAGGAGGTGGAGGTCGATCATGCGGAAAACGGCAGGATCGCTTTGGATATGTTCAGCAAAAGTGAAGTGGGTACCTACGATGCGATTTTGATGGATGTGCGGATGCCTGTGATGGACGGGCTTGAAGCCGCAGCGGCCATCCGCAGGCTGGAACGGGAGGATGCGGGTATGATCCCCATTATTGCGCTGACCGCAAATGCTTTTGATGAGGATGTTCAAAGATCGCTTCAGGCGGGGATGAATGCGCATCTGACAAAACCGGTGGAATCAGAGCATCTGTTCCAGACACTGGGAGAGCTGATCTATGAGGCGGAAAATCAGAAACCCGGAGCAGATTCGTGATAACTGGTGTTGCTATGACGGAAATTGTGGTATACTGTGAGGGTAGTCAGCAGGAGCACCGCGCCTCTGACCGCCCGCATGAGGAATGCAAAGTATTCCGAGTGAACGGGCTCTGAATGGTTACAGTAATGTTTGCATTAATTGAAAAGGGGGAATCAGCATGAAAAAAGCATTGGTGTTAATGCTCAGCGCAGCGATGATGTTCAGTGCAGTTCCGGCTTTTGCCGGGGAGGAGGATGTACCCGAAGGCTTGCAGCAGGATCTGGTGGTACTTTTTACCAGTGATGTACACTGCGGTGTCGATCAGAATTTTGGCCTTGCCTCTATTGAACAGATACGTGAGGCCTATGAAGAAGCCGGAAATTACACTCTGCTCGTGGACGACGGCGATTTTATCCAGGGGGAGCCTCTGGGAACCATGACCAAGGGGGAATCTCTGATCGACCTGATGAACGCGACAGGTTACGATATTGCCATTCCCGGCAACCACGATTTCGACTATGGAATGGATACTTTCCTGGAGCTTACTGAGAAAGCTGACTTCCCGTATATCAGCTGCAATTTCAACAAAGAAGGAGAACTGATATTTGATCCCTATGTGATCAAAGAGTTCGATGGTGTGAAATTTGCTTTTGTCGGCATTACGACTCCTCACACCCTCACTACCTCAACGCCTAAGTTTTTCCAGGACGAAAACGGACAGTTCATATATGGCTTTTTCCAGGACAATACCGGTGATCTCCTGGTCTCCAAGGTTCAGGAAGCCGTTGATGCCGCCCGGGCAGAAGGCGCGGAATACGTGATTGCCATGTGCCATCTTGGCAATGAAGAAATTGCTCATCCGTATTGCTACGATGACATCATCACAAAGACAAACGGAATCGATGTGCTGCTTGACGGCCACAGCCATGATACCGACCAGGTTGTTGTCAAGAACAAAGACGGTGAGGATGTCATCCGGTCGGCCTGCGGAACCAAGCTGGCCTGCATCGGTACTGTCACTTTTTCGACGGATGGAACGATCTCCAACAATCTTCTCAGCTGGACACTTCCGATGAGCGCTCCGACGATCTACAATATCGACAATTCTGTATCGGCGGCTGTCGAAGCGGAAACGGCGGATCTGAATAAAGCACTTTCTGAAGTTGTCGGGAAAACGCAGGCCGACCTTACAATATTTGATCCGGCTGCAGTGGATGACAATGGCCAGCCGATCCGAATTGTCCGCAGAACAGAGACAAATCTCGGTGATCTCTGCGCTGATGCTGTCCGCAGTGCCTGCGATACGGATATTGCGATTGTCAATGGCGGCGGTATTCGTGTTTCGGTTCCTGCGGGTGATATCACCAGAAATGATCTTCTGAAGGTACAGCCTTTCAACAATGCGATCTGCGTAATGGAATTAACGGGACAGCAGATTCTGGATGCCCTGGAATGGGGCGCGAGAGCTGTACCCGAAGAAAATGGCGGTTTTCTGCAGGTATCCGGACTCACTTATGAGATTCATACCTATATTGACAGCTCCTGCACGCAGGATGAGGACGGTATCTGGACAGGAATCGACGGAGAATACCGTGTAAAGAATGTCATGGTCGGTGATGAGCCTCTGGATCTCGAAAAGACTTACCGTGTTGCCGGTACCAATTACGTTTTCCTGAACCAGGGGGATGGCTACAATATGTTCAACGATTCTGATCTCGTTGAGGAAGATATCGTGCTTGACAACCAGGCTCTGATAGACTATGTGATAGAGGATCTTGGCGGTGTTATCGGCGAAGAGTATGCGGACCCGTACGGACAGGGACGTATCGTCGCTGTTGAGGAAGCGCCGGACAAGGAGGAGAACGGATGAAGAAGGTATTGAATGCTGCAGCTTGTGCCATGCTTGTAGTTTCCATGTCAGCGAACAGTTACGCTGCTGACCTGGTAAAGAGAGGAAGCGCCGGGGATGATGTCCGCGAAGTCCAGGAGATGCTGATTTCGATGGGCTATCTGGATCCGGGAGAGGATGATGGAAAATTCGGCCCGAAGACAGAAAAGGCTGTTCTGGCATTCCAGGAGGATCACAGCCTGGATGCTACCGGTATTGTGGGTGAGGGAACATTAAACGTTATGAAGACGGGCGGCGCGGATCAGGAACCGGATGCTGCCGAAGCTGAAGAAACAACAGAAGAAACAGCGGATGAGAGTATTGATCCCACCGAAGCCTTTCCTTCCTGGAACCCTGACAGTGAAACCTTAAAGGAACTTGTGGAATTTGTAGCTGACTGCACGGACGAGTCGGGTGCAGGTTATCTCGATCCGGCGGACCGTATCGCTGTTTTCGACATGGATGGAACGATTCTCTGC
This sequence comes from uncultured Blautia sp., assembly GCA_946629475.1. GTDB lineage: Bacteria > Bacillota > Clostridia > Lachnospirales > Lachnospiraceae > Blautia_A. The sequence continues at coordinate 4,650 of CAMOXX010000122.1, forward strand.
GAGAAAGCGCCTGTCTACTTTGATTACTGTCTGACGATGTACCGTGTGCTGGATGATCCGACGTACAACGCGACTGAGGAAGAAAAGAATGCCATGCAGCAGACGCGCGACCACGCTTATGCAAACGGAGAGGTGTTTGATCCCGAGATCGGTCCTGTTAAAAATGATCTGGTTGCGTCAGCCTTTGCAGGGATGACTCCTGAAGAATTCCGGGCCTATGTGGTCGATTTTGCGGATCATGTGGACGCTGTAGGTTTTGAAGGGATGACATATGGGGAATCCTTCTACAAACCCATGATTGAGGTGATCGATTACCTGAGAGCCAACGATTTTGATGTGTGGATGGTTTCTGCCTGTGAGCGTGAGGTTGTGCGTGCGCTCGTAGAGCGTTATGACATCCCGTTTGATCATGTCGTCGCTACCGACGTGCCGTATGATGCATCCGGAAAGGGAGAGGAACCCGCCGACAAGTATAATATGAGTCAGGAAGATATCCTTCTGCTCGGCGCTCCGATCGCCGACGTGGAGTGCGGAAAATCGGGCAAACCGGCAGGAATCGCCCGTGAAATCGGAAAGCGGCCGGTGCTGGCGTTTGGAAACAGTTCCGGAGACTTTTCGATGCTCAACTATGCCGAGAGCAACCCGAATCATGAAGGAATGGGCTTTTTCGTAGTCTGTGATGACACAGAGCGGGAATACGGCAGCGATGAGAAGGCTGCTGAATATTATGAGGTAGTGGAAAACGAAAACTGGACTGCCATTTCGATGGCGAATGACTGGGCCGTTATTTACGGCGACGGCGTGCAGAAGACAGAGCTTCCCGGCGCAGAGGAAGCGCTGTATGACGCAGCATAAGATGATCACAGGGAGCCTTACCGCGCGATGCGGTAAGGCTCTGTTAAACTGAATCATCTGATGCGGGATATGCTTTTGATGGGAGAGGGGGAGAGCCATGTCTATTCAGGCTGCATTTATGGTGCCGCATCCGCCGATGATCATTCCGGAGGTCGGGCGCGGAAGTGAGGCGCAGATTAAAGAAACGACAAGAGCTTATGAACAGATTGCGGGAGAGATCGCCGCGTGTAAGCCGGAAACCATTATTATAATAAGCCCTCATTCGATTATGTATTCGGATTATTTTCATATTTCACCCGGACGCAGGGCAAAGGGGTCTTTTGCGGAATTTGGCGCGGGACAGGTGAAATTCACAGAGGATTATGATGAGGAGCTGGTCAATCAGATCTGCCTGACCGCCGCGGAAGAACAGTTTCCGGCCGGTACGCTTGGAGAGAGGAGCGCAAGGCTGGATCATGGGACGATGGTTCCGCTTTTCTTTATCCGCAGGGCATATGATGACTTTCGGATTGTACGGATCGGTCTGTCCGGCCTTCCCCTGACGGATCACTATCGCTTTGGCATGATGATTCGGGAAGCAGTTGAAGCTGTGGGAAGAAGAACGGTAATTGTTGCCAGCGGGGATCTTTCTCATAAGCTGCAGGAGTACGGTCCATATGGATATGCCGCGGAGGGGCCGGAGTATGACAGGCGCGTAATGGATGTGTGCGGCCGTGCAGCGTTCGGAGAGCTGCTGACATTTGATGAGGTGTTCTGCGAAAAGGCGGCAGAATGCGGGCACCGCTCTTTTGTGATCATGGCGGGCGCGTTCGACGGAATTCAGGTGAGAGGAAAGGCCTTGTCCCACCAGGATGTGACCGGCGTGGGATACGGGATCTGCACATTCTATCCTGAAGGGGAAGATGCTGAACGGTATTTTCTGGAAAAGCACCTGCAGAAGAAGGAGGAAGAGCTCTCGGCTCAGGCGGCGAAATCCGATTCCTACGTCAGACTTGCCAGAAAATCTCTGGAAGCATATATCCGAAACAGAAAAACCATCCCTGTCCCGGATGATCTGCCGGAGGAAATGCTGAAAACGCGGGCCGGTGCGTTTGTCTCCATTCACAAGCATGGAAAGCTGCGGGGGTGTATCGGTACGATCGCTCCGACTGCGGAGAATGTCGCAAAGGAGATTATTCGGAATGCCATCAGTGCTTCTACTCAGGATCCTCGCTTTGATCCCGTCACGGAAGAAGAACTGAAATGGCTGGAGATCAATGTGGATGTGTTGGGAGAGCCGGAGAGGATATCCTCCCTGGCCGAGCTGGATGTCAGACGGTACGGCGTGATCGTCAGCTGCGGGCATAAGAGAGGGCTTCTCCTTCCGGATCTGGATGGCGTGGACACCCCGGAGCAGCAGGTTTCCATTGCCATGAAAAAAGGCGGGATCCGTGAAAATGAGCCGTATGTCCTGGAGCGGTTTGAAGTGGTACGGCACGTATGATTCGGAGCGGAAAGAGAATGCCCGCCTTCCGTTTGGAAGACGTCAGCTGAAGCTGCCCCGAATCCCGCGCCAAGTCTCGCGAGCGGGACTTGAATGCTATAACGGGAATGGGGAATAATCCTTCACCGGTTGGTTTGCGCGGATTAAGCGCGTTTCCGGGAAGGCATGGAACAGAAAGAGCAGAAAGACAGGTGAGAAGAATGGCAAGGTGTGAAGTGTGCTTCCGGCACTGTGAGATCAAAGAGGGCGCGTTGGGATTCTGCGGGGCCAGAACCTGTAAAGATGGAAAAGTAATGCAGGCCAATTACGGCAGAATTACGTCCCTTGCACTGGATCCGATCGAGAAAAAACCTTTGAACCGCTTCTTCCCGGGGAGCCTGATTCTGTCGGCAGGAAGCTATGGCTGCAATCTGCGGTGTCCTTTCTGCCAGAACTATGAAATATCGTGGTCGGAGGCTGCGTGGAGATATGCGGAGACGGCAGACTATCTGTCACCGGAAGAGCTGGCGGATACGGCCGCTTATTACCGTGACAGGGGAAATATCGGAGCAGCTTTTACCTATAATGAGCCGCTGATCGGTTATGAATACATTCTGGATACCGCGAAGCTGATAAAAAGCCTGGGGATGAAAACGGTTCTGGTTACAAACGGAACCGCATCGCCCGCGGTTCTGGATAAGCTGGCGCCGTTCATCGATGCCATGAATATTGACCTGAAGGGATTTACGGACAGGTATTACAGAGAGGTTCTGAAGGGAGACAGGCAGATGGTGATGGATTTTATTACCCGGGCTGTACAGGTGTGCCATGTAGAGCTGACAACGCTGATCATCCCCGGGGAGAATGACTCAGAGGCAGAGATGGAGGAGCTGAGCCGCTGGATTTCACAATTGAAGAACGCGGAAGGGGATGTGACCGGCAGTAATGTGCCTCTCCATATCTCCCGGTTCTTTCCGCGATTTAAGATGAAGGACCGGAACGCGACAGAGGTGAGCCTCATTTACAGACTTGCAGAAACGGC
>CAMOXX010000123.1 GCA_946629475.1 uncultured Blautia sp.
CCAGCAGTTCGATCTTCCTGTGGGCCAGTTCGTATGCCTCTTCAACCAGCTCTTTGGTATCTGCCGGCTTCAGTATATCCGTGCCGACCGGCACAACGTCACCCTTCACCTTACAGGATACCGGTGCTGCAGGCAGAACAAAAATGTCCGAAGCACCGATCTCATATGCTTTCTGCAAATACTCTTTTAGCTCCATGGGCTGTTCATCTCCATTTCAACTACCATCCTGTGCGTCTGCCAGGCGACATGTCCATTCTCCTGGTCAACCGGAAGAACAGCCGCGCAGTTCAGTGTATGCGTGCCTTCTCCGCAGACCCACGTTACCACATCACCCTCGAGCGTCATGCCCGCAGGAAGCTCCTCGGCCATTCTGGCAAGGTAGTCCTCAGAGGAATCCGTCCCGCTCTGCACTCTGGCCGAAATCGCGTCAAGTTCCGCAAGGGAGCGCTCGGACTGTGCATTCAGTTCATATACCTCCTCGGTCACCTGGGCACTTCTCTCGCTCAAAGACAGATCATTCCGCGTCATCATATAGGATAACAGGTTCAGAATGCTCATACTCAGGATTACGACAATCAGGATGATGGATGCCGCGCCCGGACCGAACGATAATTTACTCTTCTGCTGCATTTTTATACCCCTCTGTACCAGGTCAGCGGAAGCGAAAACAGCTCTACTCCCTCCTGCCGGCCCTGGTTTTCGGCCTGCTCACTCACATATGCCGTGATACTGCCGTCAAACAGCTCTCCTGCTTCCTGCGGAAGGTAATTTCCGCTGACCATCAGGGAATAATCTCCGTTGCTCCTTGTCCAGTATCCATGGGAATTGATAAAACCCATCTCTTCAAGAATCTTCTGCGGTTCCTCAAGTCCGTACATCTTCTCGGCAATATTCTGCGCCTCGGCAAGGGACTCTGTCTCCACCTGGGAGCGAACCGCCATGTTTCTCGTCAGCGAAAAGATACGCACAAGGACTGTAAGCGTGATCATCAAAAAAAATACGGCGATCAAAATCTCGATCAACAGATAGTCCGATCGATTCCGTTTTCTCATTTATCTCTTCCTTTCGCGTGTTTTCGGCTGCTTAACTCTGTTCTACTCCGCAGCGTATTGCCGTGCTCACGCTGAGTGCATTTCCGGACTGGTCCACCATATCGACATTCACTACATTGCCGTCGATACTCGGTGTAAATTCACCGATCTCCGTAATCTCAACGCCGTGGTCAGGCATAAACAGTGTATCCGCACGTGTAAACTGCTCATACAGCTTTCCGTCATATTCGTACAGCCATGTAACATACTCGGTTCCGTCAATGTCCTCGTGCAGTCCCAGAGCCGTCACGCCGTCCAGTTCTTCCACATCGACAGAGTCATGCGAATCCTGTGCGCGGATCATGCTCCTCACATAGGAGAATACTACGCGCTCCGAATTGGTCGTCTCTGTCCGGTCCACAATTCCACGGTACATCTGCGCACTGAACAGCACCAGAAGAACCGACATCATCGCAAACAATGCCAGTAGGACAAACACAAAAAGGCCCTGCATTCCATGCTGAACAACATTTTTTCTTCTCATGATTACCCTGCTTTCTGTTCCATCACGTGAATCTCCGGGAAGAGATTGGATGCGAACGCATTATAAACCACCATATACAGGTCGTGGTCATAAGAAAGCCCATAATTGTCTTCCAGATATGCAAGGCCGCCGGGATATGCGCCTTCCACCGCATAGCAGGTAAGCGCAGCTTTTTTAACGGCATCATAGACCATCTCTGTCTGGGTGCCCTGTTCGGAGTTGTCCAGGTAGCTGACTGCTTTAAAAGCGCCTGCAACCAGAATGACCAAAAGCAGGATTATCGCGATGTCTCGTTTTACCATCTTCTTCTCCTATGTTTGTACACATCATCCACAGGCTATCCCGCCCGATTATCAGAAGGAATTGCCGAGGATGCCGATCATCGGAAGCATTACCGAAAGAAGGATCGCCCCAATTACGATGGAAAGGAGCGCAATCAGTGTCGGCTCGATGATTGCAACGATCTGTGCAATCCCATCCTCCACCTGCTCTTCATACATTTCGGAAATTTTCTGCATAACCTGTTCTTCACGGCCCGTAGCACTGCCGATCTTGATCATACGGTCTTCCAGACCGCCGAACAGCTCAGATTCCGAAACCGCGTCCGCAAATCCCGCGCCGCCGTTCAGTTTTTCGTAGATACCGTTGACCTTTTTGATGGTTTCCTTATTTGAAAGAACCGACGGCATCAGCCGGAAGGCCTCCAGGGTCGGAAATCCGCTCGAAAGCATGATCGAAAGAACGCTGGCAACACGCGAAGCGTTGAGCTTCATATCAAGCTTGCGGACTGCCGGGAAAATTTTACGCACAATATTCATCAGGGTATCGCGTCCGGAGCCTCTCAGCATGATCAGGCCGATCAGGACCAGAATCACAAGTACCGCCACAAGGATCAGCACGACCCATCCGATCACGGAACCCATGTTGATCAGGACTCTACCACTTCCGGTGATATCCCGGCCCATGCTGTTCATGACACGGCGGAATACCGGAAGAACCTTCCATACCATCAGTGCCACAATCACAACAATCATGACACCCAGAACCAGCGGATATGTAATCGCATTGACGATCGCAGTTTTGATCCGCGACTCTCTCTCATAATAATCCTCAAGGCCCGACATAACACGGTCCATCTGACCGGACTGCTCACCGATTCCGGTAAGCTCTACCATATACTCCGGCCATCTCTCATCCTTTTTCAGTGCCTGATAAAGTGAACCGGTTTCGTTGAGGCCCTGATATGCAGACTGATACAGATCCGCATACTTACTGTCCTTTGACGAGTCAGCAATTGTCTCCATTCCATCGTAAAGCGGAAGGCTGGCATTCAAAAGAAGCCCTACCTGACCACAGAAATTTGCAACTTCTGCAGAATCCACTTTCTTTTTCACATCGGCCATTTTGATCCTCCATTATCCTCCGGATTCAGCTGTGAAGTCCTGAGGAACCGACTATTCATTAATAAAAACGCTCAATTGTATAATTGCTGGCAGTCAGCGCGCCTACCGCCGCCGTCGGGTCAAAGAATTTTTCCTCCCCGTCAACGACCGAGATCGTCCATGCGTGATAGTATCCATCCACATATCCGATAATCAGACGGGACGGAATCCGCTGAGAACGCAGCATACTGATCGTAACTGCCGAGAGATCCTGGCAGATACCGGTACGGTTCTGGAACGTCGAGTCGACCTCCGGAAGGGTTCCTGCCGGTATGGTCTGCGCCCGTACAAAATCGTAGGAGAACTCATCCGCGATAAACCCGGTGATCGCGTCGAACATCTCCGACTGCGAAGTCATTCCGGCCGTAAGTTCGTCCGCCTTCTTCACACACGGCGAATCCTGCGTATAATTCACATACTGGTTCGGAACCAGGAACGCGGCATTGTCATTCATGCTCGGGACATTGATATCCAGCTTTCCGCCGGCAGCAAATTTGGAGCCCGCCACGTTCTCGAACAGTGAAATGCTGTAATCCCCAGGCCCAAACTGGAGCGGAAACACTTCGTACTGACCCGTCCCGTTGATATCATAGAGCAGCTGATTCCCTGCATACGTGATCTGTACCTTAAACGCATTTCCTGTCGGTGAAGCCACCGCCATCATGACATAGCCATCGTATGTATTGCTGCAGTCCAGCCTGAGGTTTCCATCCATACGGACGTCTGAGCCTGTAGCAACAGGCCATACCGCGTCTGCTGAAGAAGCACAAGCTATTCTGATCAGGATGCCGCAGAACAGGATGATCCCCAGCACGCCTATTTTTTTAAAACTTAGCTTGTAATACATCAAGAACATCTCCATCCGCATTGAGGAATACAATTCCCCATTCCACTTCATTGCCAATTATGTCGGCTACAACCGTCTGACTGGCGGAATACTCCAGGGAGTCAAACAGAACAGATCCGTTTTCGCTGTAAGGCACGGCTTTTACAACATCGCCGCCAACAACAAGATCGAACACAAGCTTATCGTCCTTCAGAGGCTTCAGTGTAGGCTCGCCGTAAGAATCCGCTTCGGATTCTGCCTCATCAGCACTGTCCGATGCTGCGGCATCATCTCCTGCAGGGGCCGCTGTTGTATTTGGAGCAGCCGTTCCCGCCGCAGCAGTGTCAGACGATCCGCTGTTGGATACCGCGTTTAAGGAGGCAAACATATCTGCAGCGTCAGAACCGGTTGAACCTGATGAAGAGCTGTCTGTTGCTGCAGCTCCGCCCGTGTTGATCTCCACAGCCTCGCTGACTCCGTTTGTCTCTTCTTCTGCTGTACCGTCTTCTGTCTGCCCGTCCGCTTCCTCTTCGACAGCTCTTCGATAGGAAAGGTTTGCGATTCCAAAATCACCGGTAAGGACTGGCGTCCAGTTTCCCTCTCCCTTGATTGGAAGATTCGTCACAGCTCCATTTGCCGCTGTAAATGCGCCTTCATCCATATTGACCTGATATGTCTTGCCAAAATCGAGAGAAACCGGCAGCTTGATACTGACGCATGTGCCGCTTCCCCACATCAGACCTTCCATTTCTGTCTCGGTAAGCGGCCTGATATCCACTTCATCAGGATTTTCAAAATGACCGGTATAGATTACACCATTCTCATCAGAGATGGAAACTTCCCCGCTGCCGCGTACAATATCTTCGCGGGGGAGGTACATTTCGAGAGCATCACAGAAGTGTTCCGCAGGCATTTTATCACGGGGATAGGTCATAACATATCCCATATTTTCATTCAGGTCGATCTCCGGAACTCCTGAGTAGGGCTTTTCGGGTCCCAGCCCCTCCTTCCACTCGGCCGCCTGTACCGGCATAACCGCCATGGAAAGTGCAATCGCTGTTATCAAAACCTTTTTCTTCATTTTGACACCTCTCCTTCACGTAATCTCCTGCAGATCAACACGAACCTGCCATCGTTGCGGCGCGTATGATCACAGGTTGTAAGTGTAAGAAACTCATCTCCAAATTCCGCATCCAACTCGTTGTCATAGATGTTATTCTCTTCGACTTCTCCAAGCCACTGGTCTACATCTCTTTTGTATACCAGCTCCACGTTGTAACGAAATCCTTTTTCGTTTTCGTCATAATCAGCAGAATAAAATGCGGCTATAATCACATAGGTGCCCCGCCGCATCAGTGTGTCAAACGTTACATATTTATGATTTTCCCAATAACTCTGCTGCTTATAGACGTCAAGGCTTCCAAACATACTGCCATTACGCATGTGATGGCCGCTGATTACCAGATTATAGCTCGGTGTATACGGATCACATATGGAATCCAGGATAAGCTGACCGTTTTCATTGTCTTTTCCATAAAAGTCGTGGTGCAGATAATACTCATTGTCCCGTTTTCTCTGCACGACCGGATAGTCAACCGGGGTTCCGTCAATCACAAGCCATCCTCTCAGATCCTTGTTTAGCTTATAGATGGCTTTCAGCTCCGGAAGGATTTTATCCTCATCGAGCTTGACCTTTTCCTTCAGATTATATGGAAGTGCATTGGCACGTACATCACGATTTTCGGCCGGTTTCCCACGTCCCAAAAGGACAGGGGCATCATGCTCTTCATATTCCGGAATCACGGTCTGCCGCCAGGTCATACCCGGAACATAGTCAAGAAGGAAATCCTCGATGGTCGGGATATACTCTTCCTCCTCTTCCTCTGTTCCGGACTCGGATTCCGTCTCCTCAAGTTCAGACTTCTTCTCAGATCCGGCTTCCTTCTCCTCAGTTTCAGCCCCTTTGTCCGCAGATCCGGCTTTCTTTTCCTCAGATTCCGGTTCTTCTGTATCCTTCGACCCTTCGGAGGAATCCTTCTGCTCCGGTTCTTCTGCCTTGTCATTTTCACCAGCAGGGCTTTCCGATGAATCTTTATCTTCGGAAGAGGAATCAGTACCAGGTTTCTCCGGTGCTGATACGTCATTCTGATTATCAGTATTTTCGGGGCGATCTGCAACTGAATCTGCCAGACCGCCCCCGCTTTTATTCTCTTCGGTATCTGCCCCGGATGCGTCACCCGCGCCGCCCGCTTCTTCGTTCAGCGCTTGCGTACGCATCCTGGACAGATCTTCCATCGTCTCATTATTTTTCTTTGCAGCTCTTTCGTACAGTATCGGGTACGAAAGAGCTATTCCAAACGAAACCACCGCAACCACAATCAATACTATGCGAATGTTTCGTTTCATTTTATGCTTCTCCCTTGCGCTTTCTGCCGAAGATAATCAGCACAATTACCGCACCTGCACCGATTGCCGCAAAGATGAACGGATAGATCGGAAGATCGTCTCCGGTCTTAAGGAGAGTATTACCAAACAACGGTGTCGGATATCCGTACAGATCAAGGAGCTCTTCCAATTCTTCCTCGCCGAACTCTTCGTACGGAGCAGGAGGCGTCATATCCGATCTCTCCGAAGCTGCTCTCGGTACTTCCGGAATCAGGCTGTTTGTGATGGTGGTTCCATCCATCATCATGTAATATCCGGGAACACCTTCCTCACGGACACCGTAGGTGTAGGTATGGCCATAGCCATCGTCCACCGGGATATCCTCAAACGCGTACTCCCACCCTGTCGCTGCGGAGAGTGTACGGCTGTCTACAATTCTGCCATCACGCACCAGATCAACAGTTATATAGGAAGGCCTTCTGCCGGAAGCATCTCCGCCGTCTTCCCAGATCTTAATACCGCTCAAAGAAGTGTACTCTCTCGGGGTTGCCGGGATCAGCTCATTCCGGATGGTCGTTCCGCTGACTGTCGTTGAATAACCTGCTACCGGATCCTCACTTACCGTATAAACAATCCTTCTGCCTGTCCCGTCCGTCGCGGGCATATCCGCAAAGGTGTAGGACCAGGTGTCTCCTGCTGCTGCGATACTAGCGCTTGCTACCTCAACGCCATCCGCATAAAGATGAATCGTAATGTACGCAGGTCTCAGACCATGTGCATTGCTCTCATCCGCCCATACCTTGGTGATCGTGATCGGGATCAGTTCCGGTACCGGAGTCGGTGTGGGTTCCGGAGTCGGAGTCGGGCCAGGTGTCGGGGTCGGGCCGGGTGTCGGGGTTGGGCCAGGTCTTGTGGTCGGAACCGTTGTCGGTGTCGTCGGCCTGGTCGTAGGTGTTGTCGGTGTAGTCGTCGGCGTCGTCGGCCTGGTCGTAGGTGTTGTCGTCGGCGTTGTGGTGGTTGTAGTCGTCGTCCTTTCAGTAGTCGTTGTGGTGGTTGACTCAGTCGTCGTAGTCACCAAGTTGTTAGTAAAGGTAACCTCAGCAACTGCTGCGCCTGTTCCTGCAGCAACTGTCACGACCTGATCATTGTCACCGACAAGCGTCACACCTGCCGGGAAACCTTTGTCATCAGTGATCTCGTGGATTGTATAGCTGCCGGGCGCAAGATTCGTCAGAGTAAAGCTGTTCGACTTACCTTTTGTGATCTTGATCGACTTTGTAGTTTCATAGTTGTTCGGACCGGTAACCCGGAATTTGTATGTACCGTCTGCCGCTGTTCCGGTAGTAGCTTCACCTCCGACCGTGACATTTTTTATAACTCTGAGCTGTCCCATTACCGGAGTGTGTGTGTTTGTGACTGTAAAATATTTTGTATTGCCAACTTCCGAATTGCTGATCGATTTTGTCCAGCCATCCGGCAGTTTACTGGTTTCTTCTACGGTGTAAACAATATTGTCACCCTTCGCATTTCTGCGGTCAAGGTTCGTCCACTCATAGTACCACCAGCCTTCTGCATCTTTATTGCTGTTGGCGTCAAGCGTTACAGCTTCTCCAACTTTTGTTCCATCAGCATAAAGCTGAACGGTTACGCTCTCGGGCCTGCTGCCATCTCTGTTATTGCTGTCTGCCCAGACCTTTCTGACATTGACTGTAACCGGAGGAACAAAGGTGTTTGTAATGATCGTCGATGGCAGATTGTAACC
>CAMOXX010000124.1 GCA_946629475.1 uncultured Blautia sp.
AACCCACGTGTCCAGCTTGGAAGGCTGGTGTTCTACCATTGAACTACACCCGCATCTACCGGATTTGCCTGGCTGCAAACCCGATTTGTTTTAACAACATTAGTATTATACTCACGAAGCATCCGGTTGTCAACAACTTTTTTATTTGAAATTTTGCAGCTGTTCAGCACCTTCCCAGATACGAAATATCTATTTCAGCGCTGTTGTCTGTCCTTCCTTCACACCCTCCGTGCTGTCGCCGATAAACAGGATTTTCACCGTGGCAAACATGATGCGGAGGTCCTCCACCAGTCCCGGCGAGGAGATGTACATCAGGTCCATCATCAGCTTGTCATACGGGGAGGTGTTGTATTTGCCGTAAACCTGGGCATACCCCGTAAGCCCGGCTTTGCACTGCAGCCTCAGGCGGAATTCCGGCATCTCCTCCTCATACTGGGCGGCGATCTCGGGTCTCTCGGGCCTTGGACCCACAATGCTCATATCTCCTTTGAGAATATTGAAAAACTGCGGGATCTCGTCGATCCGGACCTTCCGGATCACACGTCCTACGGGAGTGATCCTGTCATCATTATCGCCCGAGCTAAGGCGGGCGACCCCGTCCTTCTCCGCATCCACACGCATCGAGCGGAATTTGATCACCCGGAAGGTTTTTCCATCGCGGGTCAGCCGCTCCTGCGTGTAAAACACCGGCCCTCCGTCACGCTTCACCATGACCGCAGTGACCAGAAGGATCGGGCTTGTAATCACAATCGCCGCTGCCGACAGCACAATATCGAACAGCCTTTTGATCACAACATACTCCGGCGGAGGGTTGAACCTCTGTACAAGCAGCACGGGGAGGTTCAGGATATGCATTTTCTTCGCTCCGGACATCATCACATCCCCGATGCGCGGAATTACGAGCGAATTGATGTTTCTGGCCGTGCAGTACTTGATGATGGTATTCCTGTCATGGCTGTGGATCCCCGCAAGAAAGACCTCCTCGGCGCCCTCCAGAATATCGATATCGCCGATCACTTCCTCAACCGGAAGAACCTTTCGCACGTTGAACTTTTTTGTCAGTCCGTACTCATGGATCAGGATGTCCACGCCCGAGCGCATATCATAAACAATATAGGTAATTTTCGGAGAGTAGGTGTGAAAATACCAGTAATGCGCGGTCCATGCCCACACCAGGGACAGAATCATCTGCCCCCCGAATGCCAGCAGGCCGGGCCAGAGCGGCTGGAGGCCCTTGCACAGAAGGCAGATCACAATGTAGATCAGCCCGTCCGCGAAGGCAGCCCCAAGTACCTGGCTGAAGATCATCTCCGAGATCCGGTTATAGGAAATCAGAAAAGCATCATATATTCTTCCGAAAAAGCAGTAAAGCAGGATATATAGTATTGTGATATAGATTCTCGCATTGATCGCAAACAGGGCTGCCGTACGGTTCGCGTAGAACAGAAACCAGCAGAGCGCAAAGGGACACGTAATCAGGATCACGTTCAGGCCCTTCACGATTCGAAGCAGCAGATCATGTTTCCATTTTTTCATTTTTTCATCCATTTCCCGAGCCCGATTTGAACCGCAGGGACAGCAGGATCAGTTTAAAATCATTCAGCAGGCTGTAATGCTGGATATAGTAGAGATCCATCTTCAGCTGCTCCTCATCCGTTGTACTGCCGGTCCGGTAGAGCTTTGCATATCCAATAATACCGGGCTTGATACGGTAGCGGTAGCGGGCTCTCTCCTCCCGGGCAATCTGGTCCTCAGCCGCGGAAATCTCCCTTGCCTCGGGCCCGACCACCGACATGGTTCCGTTCAGAAGATTCAAAAAGCCGTGCCCGTATTTCACAAACGTCCTTCTGTTCTTCCCCATGCATGTTACCGGTTTTTTCAGGCCGTACAGCCCGAACGGCAGCAGGATTATCCCGGCAGCCATATCGAAGAACCGTTTCACCAGTCTCAGTTCCCAGCGGACCGCATATTCCTTCAGTTCAAAAATCGGGGTGTCAAAAAGGTCCATCTGTTCGGCGCCCTGAATCAGGATATCCCCGTATTCGGGAACCAGATAAACCCGGATATAATGCTGATAGCAGTATTCCAGGAGAATCCGCCGTTCCTCCTCCGAGCCGCCGCAGATGACAACACACCCGTACCAGCGCACACATTCGTACATGGCCTTGTCAAGGGAAGGCTTTTCCATCACTCTGACAATCTCAAACCGGTCGCTCCTGGTACGGAACTTATCCGCAATATTGTAGTCCGACAGATTCAGCACCAGAGTCTCCCGCGGCGGGAAAACATGCCGGTAAATACCGCTGCTCACATAAGCCCAGACATAGGCAAAAATCACCTGCGCCGTAAGAACGACAAGGAACGGCTTCGGTGACAGCAGCCAGTTTTTTATCAGGCTGAGTTCAAGGTATGTCAGGATATTGGTCATCAAAAGCGCGGTAACCTCGGAGCCGAACACGATCTTCGGCTTCTGGTATCCCGTTTTCATGCCTCCTGTCGTCTGTGAAAAGAACACAAGCATCAAAAAGTAGATAAACAGCATCAGCACATGGCCGCGGTAATACAGGACCAGGCCGCGTCCGAGCTCAACCCCTTCACGGTTGTACCTTATCTTGCTGAGCTCCGGATAAAGATAGCGGAACCAGGCAACCCCATAGAGGGCTGTCTGCAGAACCAGGCCGGCCAGGCTGAGCTGAAGCACGGTAAACCGCTTGATCGCTTCAAAATGGGAACGCACCGCGTCATCAACAAAGCGCCGGATCGTGGCGCGCCATGCCCACCGGAACATATGGAGCGACGCCGCGGGAAACGAAAGGCCTTCCCTTTTGTAAAGGTTCCAGATCCGCCGCACCGCTTCCTTTTTGTCCGAGGAGAGCGAAGAATCGGGCCTCCGGTAAATCACAAGCGCCTGATCCAGCCCGTAAGCGGTCTCTCCCTTTTTAAGGATGTCCCACCAGGTAGCGGTGTCCTCGGATTTGACATCCGGCATAAACGGTTTTCCGATCTTCTGCGTATCGATCATGACTGTCGATGTGAAAATAACCGTGCGTGACAGCGCCTCCTGATAGGTCAGCTTTTTCGGAACCCGCACCATCTTTCCGGTAGGAACCGCCTCCTCATCCCCGAATTCGTAGGAGCAGAAGACAAAACCCGCATCCTGCCTTCCCATAAACTGAAGCTCGCTGTCCAGCTTGTTGGAATACCAGATATCGTCCGCGTCAAGAAAAGCAATATAGCGTCCTTTTGCCTCCCGGATCCCCCGGTTGCGGGCTTCGGCCGCCCCTGTGTTGGTCTGCTGGCAGATCAGCCGGATTCTCGGGTCATCAAAACCGCGGATCACATCCGCCGACCCGTCCGGAGAACAGTCGTCCACCAGAATCAGCTCCCAGTCGGTGTATGTCTGCGCCAGGACACTCTCGATCGTCTGCCGTATGTATTTTTCAGCTTTATAAACCGGTGTAATGATACTGATCATCCGGAATCTCCTGTTATCGCAATCATTCAAGGCTGACGCCGCCCATGTGTTTCACGGCTGCCGGCCCTTTGCTTTCCTTCAAGTCCCGCTCGCGGGACCTGGCGGGGGATTCGGGTCAGCTTCAGCTGACATCTTCCAGACCGGATCCCTGCGCATCTCCGCGGAGCTGATGGTTACAGACATTGTAGCAAAGGCGGCCGATATTGTAAAGTGTTCTTCCCGGTTCCGGATAATCACCGGGATTCCCGGCTTAAAATGCAATTGACCAGAAATGTCAGCCGATGTATAATTATTTCTATCATTAGAAAGGAGCTGACATCATGAAAAGCTTAAGAAAAAAGATCTTCGCATCACTACTGTTCCTTGTTCTTGTCATGGGGACTGCATTTGTCACCCACGCTGCACAGTCGGTCATTATTTATGGCCAGAAAAGCGCAACTGTAGAACTCGGCGCCTCGAGAACCATGAATTACACAACAAACCCCAGGGCTGCCAGGCTCACCTACAGCATGAAAAACACAAGCATTGCCACTGTGAGTAATACCGGCGTCATCACGGGCAGAGCAGCCGGCAGGACAATCCTCTATGTGAAGGCTGCCAAATACGGTAAATACGGCGCTGCTTCCATAGCCGTACCCATCACCGTTACAAGAAGAGACCAGAAAATCACCGGAACCACTTATGTCAACGTAACTGTCAACAGTACTTACCAGATGAAGTTCAACACTGTCGGAACCAGGCATTATTCCTCCTCTGACCCGGCAGTCGCAACGGTGTCGCAAAAAGGAGTTGTCACCGGTATTTCCGCCGGCACAGCATACATCACCCTTACTGCGGACGCAACCAGAGGTTACGGCTCCGCTACCAGGCGAATCCCGGTCACCGTAAAACGTGCCGGCCAGAGGCTCAAATGGGGTCCTACCTCCATCACACTGACAACCGGCGGCCAGAAAAAGATCACGGCCAGTGCAAAAACACCCATTACCTATGTATCCTCCAATCCGGAAGTAGCATACGTAAACTCCAACGGGCTCGTCACCGCGCAGAAAGCCGGATCAGCCACCATTACCATAACAGCAATCCAGACGAACAAATATAATCCTGTAAGCGCTAAGATCCCGGTAACAGTCAAAAAGAAAGTTCTCAGCGAGGAAGCTCTGCTCGACCGCATGTCTGATAAAGGAATGATTGACATCTGGTCCTACGACGACTTTGACGGTGACGGCGACAAGGAAGCCTTCGCAGTCATTCTGAGGGACAACAGCGCCCGGATTGACAAAGTCTATTACATTGACTGCCAGGGAAAAATCACGGTAGTGTGCAAAAACGTCCATTACTGGAGCTACTCCACCAACTCTGTATTCAGGGCAACCAACAATGTGATCAAATGCGGCGGAAAGGGCTACTTCTTTGCGGATTACGGCCCGATCGATGATGAATACAGGACTCTCGTGTTCGGTGTAAAGAACGATAAACCTTACGAACTGAATATTTCCCGCAAAATCGAAGGTATTTTCAAGAGCAATAAGGATATTGCCTATACACTGACCAACAAGGACGGCAAGGTCAGAATCCTCAACTATTATGCGGACTCCCAGCAGTTCAAATTAGGAAGAACCGTAAAGCTGAGCGCTATCGACTGATCTGATATTTTCCTGCATTCGATCAAAGGAGGTATACCCGGCAGCCATGGGACAATACACATTAAACAATACACTGTGCCTCACGTTCCCGGACAGCTTTCACATCATGAGCGAGGAGGAAGCCGCCGGATTAAGAGCCAATGCAAATAAGGGCGATGGCGTCGTTCTCAAAGCAGAGGAGCATCACATGGCCGTATCACTCGCCTGGAAGGCAGCCGGTGGTTTCTTCGCCAGGCTCCTGACAGGAAACGACCCTGTGGCGAATCTGGAGACCTGCTATAAAAAGCAGTTCAAGCCTTTTAACTACGGTCTGGACGGCCATCTCAGCATAACGCTGGGAGGCGAGACGGCACAGGGCATCCGTTATCACTACACTGCGCAGGAAATCGACATGACAGGTGAGTCCTACGTACTTAGCAAAGAAGGTACCGAGTATTACCTGCATGTCTACTACCGGACAATGTATGCCGAAGAGTGCAGAAACATATGGAACACCGCAATAAAAACCGCAGTCTGGGAATAACCCAAAAAAGCAGAGGTCATTTCGACCTCTGCTTTTTTTGTAAAGCCATATAGAAAAACTCTCAGCGTTTCCTCTCTTTCCGATCAGATCTCGTTCTGCGGCTTGAGCCTGACAGCAATGATCATCGGATTAAACCCTCTTTCACGGATCAGGTCCAGGTCCGCCTCCATGATCAGCTGACCCTGTTCCACGGTACTTCCTTCCTGTACATGCAGCCGGAACCCTTCCCCGTTCAGCTTTACGGTGTCGAGGCCGGCATGAATCAGAATATCTTCTCCGTCTCCGCTGATCGAAACCGCATGCCTGGCAGCTGCAACTACCGTCACAGTGCCGCTGATCGGAGCATAGATTTTGCCGTCAGCCGGAAGGATGCCGACACATTCCCCCATAACGCCGCCTGAAAAGACAGGATCCGGTATCTCCTCCATAGGAACCAGAAATCCGTCCGCCGGCGAAGTAATCCCTCCTGATTTCTTCAGTGCATTCTCCTTTTCCATCATTTCTTCGGCATCTGCTGCTTCATTGCGGGCAAGCGCCAGTTTTGAAGCAGAGACGGACAGTTCATCCACCCCCGCTTCAATGAGACGTCTGACTGCCTGCGGATTGCCGGCCAGCTCCCCGCAGACCGCGGCGGGAATGCTGTTCTGATGCGCAGCCTCCACTGTGAGAGAAATCATGCGCAGCACGGCGTCATGCAGAGGGTCGAAGTAAGCGTCCATTCCCCTTGCTTCCCTGTCCACCGCAAGCGTGTACTGTGTCAGATCATTCGTACCAATGCTGAAAAACCGTGCTTTCTTCGCCAGGTCCGGAGCAATCATCACCGCCGCCGGCGTTTCGATCATCACGCCCAGATCCGGAATCCGATAGCGCTCCCCTCTTGCGTCCAGCTCTTCCGCTGCTGCCCGGATTTCCTTTTCAGCCTCCTCAAGTTCCCATACCGATGCCACCATCGGGATCATGATGCGGATATTTCCGAAAGCCGAAGCCCGTAAAAGAGCGCGCAGCTGTGTCCGGAACAGTTCACGATGCCCGAGGGATACCCGTACGCCCCGGAGCCCCAGGGCAGGATTGATCTCATCCGGCATCTTCAGCCATGCAGCTTTTTTATCGGATCCGATGTCCATCGTCCGGATTACGGTATCGCGGCCTTTCATGGCTTCAGCCGCATGCCGGTAGGCCTCGAACTGCTCTTCCTCCGAGGGGGCATCGTTCCTGTCAAGAAACAGAAATTCCGACCGGAACAGACCGATCCCGTCCGCCCCGGCATCCAGAAGGCCATCCGCCTCCTCTGCCCGGGAAATGTTGGCGCAGATGGATGTACGGGTTGTTCTGCTGGCGGCCTGAGCCTTCCGCTCCTCCCGCGTCTTTCTGTCACTTTCCTGCCTCTCCTCCGCCTCGCGGATCGTTTCCTCCGGAGGATTCACTAATATGCATCCATTCTCCGAATCCAGAATCAGATAATCTGAATGCCGTACCTTATCCAGGATATGCTCCAGTCCGTACAGATAAGGAACCCCGAGATTGCCGGCAAGGACCGATACATGGGAGGTCGGGGAGCCCGTCTCGGTCAGGATTCCGCGGATGCAGTCCGTTCCGATCATCATCAGTTCGCCGGGACTCAGCTCCTCTGTCACCAGGATGCAGGGCTCCGCCGGAAGCAGCGGCCCGTTTCCCATAATCTGCGCATTCAGCCCGGAGGCAAGCCCCCGTATATCCTCACTCCGCTCCTTTATGTAGTCCGTACCGTTCTCCAGCATCGCGCACAGCTTGTCCGCGGCCCTGTCCACTGCGTCCGGCGCGCTCAGGTTCTCCTCCAGAATATCCCGCCTGGCTTCCCCGATAAATTCATCTCCGTTCAGGATCAGGATTTCGGCATCAATCAGTGCCGTATCCACTGAACCGCCCTGCTCCTTCCCGGCAGCCAGTTTCCGGTTCATCTCCTCAACCGCCCGGTCCAGCCTTTCCGCTTCCACCGCCGGTTCTCCACGGAAGTACTCCTCCGCCTTACTGTACCGCATCACAAAAGCCCGTCCGGCGGCATATCCTCTCTGGCCTGTTTTACAATCATATCGTATCATCAGAGATTATCCTCCCCAGTTTTTGCAAGTACTTCACTTCAATAATACCTTCCTGTCTTTCATAATTCG
>CAMOXX010000125.1 GCA_946629475.1 uncultured Blautia sp.
AACTGTTCAGAACCGGATACATCAGGATAAGGATCATGAATAAGAAAACGAACAAACTGCGCATTTATATTACCATTGTATGTATCAGCTTTCTGCAGGGACTGCAGTACGGGCCGTCTCCGGTCCTTGCTGCAATCAGGGAGCATTATCCGGACATCAGCCAGAGCATGATACAGATGCTGATTACCGCGCCGGCCCTTGTGGGTATGGTGTTTGCCCTCCTCTGCGGAGTGCTGGTGACAAAGATCAGCAAAAAGAAGCTTCTGCTTGCGGCTGCCTTTGTCGCGTTCGTATCGGGAATGGTTCCCCTTCTGGCGGATAATTTCTGGCTCCTGTTTGTCATGAGGCTTATTTACGGCTTCAGCCTCGGCCTTGCGACGGCATTGAACACAGCGGTGGTTGCGGAGTGGTTCGAAGGAGACGAGCGTGTGATCGCGATGGGCGTCCAGTCGGCATCGGTTGGCGCCGGGATCGCGGTGATCACGGCTGCTTCGGGACAGCTGGGAAATATTGATTTCTCACGGTCATACTTTATCAATGTGATCGGAGCGGTCAGCTTTCTGCTGATTCTCTTCTGCCTTCCGGATACCGGAACGACGGAGAGCGAGGGCGGAAAAGGCGCTAAGGTGAACAGCAAGGTGTTCCTGATCGCCCTTCTGGCTTTTCTGGAAAACCTGTTCCTGATCAGCTACACGACCAATATCTCCATGCACATTGAGGGAAGCTTTGCCAACAGCGCGTCTCTGGCGGGAATGCTGACAAGTGTCTTTTCCGGCGCGCAGATCGTGATCGGCCTGCTGCTCGGGATGGTCTCGAAAGTGACCAAAAAGGCGACCATGTCAGCTGCGATGTTCTCGTTTGCGGCAGGAGCAGTTCTCCTGGTGCTGTTCCCCGGATCAATGCCCATGCTCTGCATCGGATCCTTCCTCTGCGGTTTTTCACAGGGATGCTTCATTCCGACATCGATGGTGGAGGCGTCCAACGCAGTGCCGGCAGCCGCTGCTGCAATGGCGGCGGGAATCCTCTCCAGCGCAAACTGCCTGGGCCAGCTGGTATCTCCGTTCGTGCTGAATACCATCGCATCGAAGGTGATGGGAAGCGCGACCACAGGAAATGTATACACGATATGCGCGGTCGGCATGGTGCTTTCGGGCATAGCGGCATTGTTCATCATGAGAGAGAAGAAAACAGTATAATCAGAATTTACGAAAGAGAGGCGGAAAAGCCTCTCTTTTTTATGTCGTTTTCTATAAAAATTCAACTGATTTATTGCCTGATATGAGACAATATGCTACAATAAAGATAACTGCCCGGCATTCTGAATTGATGGGGCTGAGCAGATGCCAGTTACCGGGAATGTCAGACGGCATACGAGGAGAAAAAATGCAGACCATCAGCAATTCACCTGTTCTTGATACTTATATCGCGGATCTGAGGCTTCATGATATTATGAATCTGTCCCATATCAGGCCGGTGCTCTGCGCTTTTCATAAGGGTGAACTGCTGACGGGGCCGGAACGGAGGCAGCAGTACCTTTTCTTCGTTGTATCCGGGAAGGTGCAGGTTTACGGGGTGGATGCCGGAGGCCGGAAGATCCCGGTAAATATTGTCGGGAAAGGAGCCCTGATCGGGGATGTCGAGTTCTGCAGGTCGGGCCGTTCCGCGCTGATCTCCGAGGCTGTGACGGATTTGAAGTGTGTGGGAATATCGGTATCCCGATACCGGAAGACGCTGGAGGAGGATGTCCGGTTCCTGCATTTTCTGCTGAAGTCCATCTCGGATAAAGTGTATCTGACCGAAACACTGGATGGCCCGGTGGTGTCGGTCGAGGAAAAACTGATTCACTATTTAAGCGAAGAGTGCGAAGATGGCGTGCTCTCCGGAGTGGAGCATGCGGCGCTTCGTCTTCGATGCAGCCGCCGGCAGCTTCAGAGAGTGCTGAGCAGCCTGTGTGAGGAAGGCAGGATTGTAAAAGCCGGGAAAGGAAAATATCGTCTTACGGATGACGTAAACATACACATGAGAAAGGGGACTTGAAAAAGAAAATGAGCAGAAAAGTAAGAGAAGCCCTGGATGGAAATCAGGGAAATTATATTCTTCCGTTCCTCTGGATGAGGGGGGAGGATGAGAGTATACTCCGGGAGGAAATCGAAAAAATCGATTCGTGCGGCATCAAGGCTGTCTGCCTGGAATCCCGTCCGCATCCCGATTTCGCAGGTCCGCTCTGGTGGAGGGACTTTGACATTGTGCTCGATGAAGCAAAAAAGAGAGGAATGAAAATCTGGATTCTGGATGACGCTCATTTTCCGACCGGAATGGCCAACGGCCTTCTTCCGAAAAAATATCCGGAGCGCGCAAAACAGTATCTCTCGGTTAAAACAATCGACGTTGCGGGACCGGTCTCCCACGGGACAGTTGACATTCCGTACAATATGAAAAAGTCCTTCTCCTTTATAGATTTGGGAAAGCCGATGGAGCAGACCCTGAAGGAGGAAGAATGCCTTGTCAGTATTGTAGTGCACCCGCTTCTCGATGAGGATACGGTCGGATCCGAATACAAAGTGATTTACAGCGGCGAGGATCAGCCGCGGATTTGCGGGGAAGATGAAAACGGAACGTTTGCAGGGCTCCGTGCCTCGGTGAAGGACGGGCAGCTGATCTGCGATCTGCCGGAGGGTGTGTGGAGAATTTTCCTCGTCCATACGACCTACGATGAAGGCGCGAAAAACGACTATATCAACATTATCGATGAGGATTCCGTGAAGGTCCTGATCGAAGCAGTGCATGAGGCACACTATGCCCGTTATCCGGAGGAATTTGGAAAAACTATCGCCGGATTTTTCTCCGATGAACCGGGCTTTGCCAATACCTTCGGCTATGCCTTCGACGAGGCGATCGGCCGCAGAATGATGCCTCTCCCATGGAACAGGGAAATGCCGGCTCTTCTGGAAGAGCGCCTCGGCAGCGGATGGAAGGAAGTTCTGCCTCTCCTGTGGTACCCGGGGGAGGACGATGAGAAGACGGCGGCTGTGCGGTATGCATATATGGACGCAGCTACCCGGCTCTACCAGAAAAACTTTTCGGAGCAGCTCGGAAAATGGTGCGCCGATCACAGCGTGGAGTATATCGGCCATGTGATCGAGGACAACGGCGAGCACAGCCGCCTGGGATGCGGCGCGGGGCACTATTTCCGGGCAATGAGCGGCCAGGCGATGGCCGGAATCGATAATATCGGCGGTCAGGTGATTCCCGGCAATCCGAATTCAAAACGCCATGGCTTCAACACCACCGACGGGCCGTTCTTTCATTATATGCTTACAAAGATGGGTGCATCGGCAGCCCTTCTTCAGACGGAGAAAAAAGGCAGGCTGATGTGTGAAACTTTCGGCGCGTACGGGTGGAGTATGGGCGTCCGCGATATGAAATGGATCGCAGACCACCTCTTATCCCGCGGGGTCAATTATCTGGTTCCCCACGCCTTTTCGATGGCGGAGTATCCCGACACCGACTGCCCGCCGCATTTTTACGCGCGTGGAAACAATCCGGAGTTCCGCTATTTTGCAGAGCTGATGAAATACTGCAACCGCGTCTGCCATGTCCTGTCGGACGGAAAATGGCAGCCGGAGGTGGGAATCCTGTATGACGGCACGCTGGACTGGATGAGCGAATGCATGCGGTGCGAGGTTCCGGGAAGGATTCTCTACGAGAACATGATCGATTACGCGATCATTCCTTCCGATGTTCTGGCTTGTGCGGATAATATCGGGCCGAACACGGAGCATTATGCGGCGGAAGTATTGAACGGCAGGCTTTATATCAGCGGGGTTCCGCTGAAGGCGCTGATTGTCCCGGGCTCGGACTACGCGGATCCTCTTCTGGCTGCCTTTATGCAGAGGCACCCTGAAGTGAAGATCATTTTTGTCGGTAAGGCGGCGCCGGGCTATGGGAAAGCAGACAGTGTCCCGCTCGAAAATCTTGTACCGGCCCTGAAGGAGGACGGGGTTGTCGGTGCCCGGACGAACTTTACCGGACCGGTATCGTTCTATCATTACCGGAAGGAGAGCGGAGATCTCTGGATGGTCTTTAACGAGTCAAAATCCAGGACGGTACGCGGCGACCTGCTGATCCGGCTGAAGGACGAGAACGAGCGGATTTACCGGTATGATGCTATGAGCAACCGGGTGTTTGAAGTGGAGCAGATCATGGCGAGCGGTTTTGAGACGCCGGTTATGATCAGCACGGTAACGCTGGAGCCCTACGAGTCCACGATTCTCTTTGCGGCAGTACAGAAGGAGGCAGAGGAGAACAGCTTTGACAGCCTGAGAGAGATGATCCCGGACTGGCCGATCACGAACCTCCGCCACCGGATTCATGGGGATTCGAAGAAAATGCTTACGATTTCGGATCTTTCCGGAGGCTGGAAAGTTTCGGTGGCACCGGCACTGCAAGGGCAGGACGGCACCGGAGAGGAGCTGCTTCCGGACAGCCGGATCTACAGCGGTTCCGGCGAAGCCCAGAGCCTTCTTCCGGTTTCTGATGTGCTTCCGAAATTCTCGGGATTCATGAGATACCGGAGAGAGCTTCAGGTCGAAACAGCAGGCGGAAACTACTATCTGGAGGCGGAACACCTGTACGAGGCTGCCCGGGTTCTGGTGAACGGAACCGAAGTGGCTTCGAGGCTCTGCCCGCCGTACCGGTTCGACCTGACAGGCGCGTTCCGCGAAGGTGCCAATACGCTGGAGATCGAGGTGGTGAACACTCCGCTGCGGGATGTCCTGAACCACGACCAGGGAATGTGGGGTTATGAGAAGGGACTGTATGAGCCCTCCGGTATGTTCGGCCGGATAAGGCTGATTCACTGTGCGGATCAGTAAAGCAGGCGGCATGAAAGTCAAAATTTGCCAGTAAAATATGACATAAAGATTGAAAGAGGCTGCAGAAAGGTGATTTCAGTGGCGAAAAAAGTAACCATGCAGGAAGATATAACAGAATGATCTGGTAGAATAGAATAAAGTTGAAGTAACTGTAACCGCTGCACACACATCATGGGGGTAAAAAAATGAAGAAAATCCGCGTGGGCATTGTGGGACATGGATTTATGGGCCATGAGCATGAGACAATGCTGTCTTCACTGGAACAGTATGAGATCGTCGGCATTTCAGATAAGGATCCGGCGCAGCTTGAGGATGTGAAACCGGGAATCAAACGCTATGGCTCCAACGAAGAGCTGTTTGCAGATCCGGATGTTGACGTGGCCCTGATCGTTGTCAACAACAACCAGCATCATGACCTTGTGATTCAGGCCGCCAGAGCCGGCAAGGACATTATCTGTGAAAAACCTGTCGCTATGACGCTTGACGAGCTCGATGACATGGTCAAAGTTACAGAAGAGTGCGGAGTGAAGTTTACCGTGCATCATCAGAGAAGGCTCGACAAGGATTTCCGGACTATGAAAGCCGTCTATGATGCAGGGAGCGTCGGTGATGTATATTCTGTAAAGAGCAGCCTTTACGGGTTTAACGGAAACATGCATGACTGGCATGTTTACATCAGCGAGGGCGGCGGTATGCTGTTTGACTGGGGCGTTCATCTGATTGATCAGATGCTGTGGATGATGCAGGGCGCGAAGGTAACGTCTGTGTTCGCGGATGTACGGAATGTGATCAATTTCGAGGTTGACGATTACTTTAAGATCCTTCTTCGCTTTGACAACGGTGTCACCGGAGAGATTGAACTGGGAACCTATTTCCTCACCGACAAGATCGGCGAGAAATGGTTCGAGCGCCATTGGATCATGGGCGGAAACAAGGGAACAGCTTACCTCGACGGTTTTGATCCGGTCGGTAAGATCGTCCGCACTTCCCACCTTCTCACCAATGT
The DNA here is from genome assembly GCA_946629475.1 of uncultured Blautia sp. Classification (GTDB taxonomy): domain Bacteria; phylum Bacillota; class Clostridia; order Lachnospirales; family Lachnospiraceae; genus Blautia_A. The sequence continues at coordinate 5,881 of CAMOXX010000125.1, forward strand.
CCGCGGTACACGTACGATGACAGCGGCAGGCCCGACCAGATCCTTCGGACCGCCTGCAGAGGGAGTAATCCTGACCGAAGATCTTCCGGAAGTAAATACCGAGCATAAGGACTACTTTATCAATTACTATAATGCCTACTTTGGCGAGGAGGAGTTTATGATCAAGATTCCTGAGACGAGACGTGTGCTTGCTCTCATGGAAGCAATCAGAGAATCTGCCCGCACAGGCGACGCAATCAAATTTGAAAGCTGATTAGGAGGAAATGAATCATGGCAGCCAGACAGATTTTTAATCCGGATGGATTTAAGAACATTATCGTAGACGGAAAGGCAACTGGGTTCCAGTTCCAGTTCAAGGCACAGTATTACCGCGGATTTACTCTTTCGATCCTTCACAACATCAGTGTAAATGTGGACGGAGAGGATTTTGCCCGGGAAGACATCAGCATCACAGTGCATGGAGAGACCTTCACACTGGATCAGGCCCTCACGGTTGTAGATCCCGACTATCGCTGGGAGTTCGGTGAGTATGCGACGATCAATGTGAAAAAGGAAGGCGGCCTTGCGGCAGGCAAACACCACATCAAGGCTGTGCAGCTGATTGTTCCGTCTTACATGCCGTTCCCGACTGAGGCGGTTTGTGAAGCAGATTTTGTGATTGAATAACAGGAGGAAATGACGATGAGCCACGATATTAAAAGAAGTATTTCCTTATACAGCTATCAGGATGAATACTATGACGGAAAACTGGATCTGGAGGGATGCCTCCGCGAGACAGCCAAGACCGGCGCTACCGGTGTAGAACTTCTGGCAGAGCAGATGATCAAACGCTTCCCGCTCCCGATCGAGGATGAGGCGTTCCGCGCGGACTGGTTCGCAAAGCTTGACAAGTATGGCCTTACGCCGTCCTGCTACGATGCGTTCCTTGAGAACCGCATCTATTCCAACCGGACTCTGTCTCTCGGCGAGCAGATCAACATGATGTGCCGTGACCTTCGCCTGGCAAGCCTGCTCGGCTTCCCGGTGCTGAGAACTCTGGTTTCCACTCCGATGGATGTCATCGAAGGCAGCCTGGAATATGCAGAGAAGGTTAACGTTAAGATCGGTCTTGAGGTTCATGCTCCTTTCTCCCTCAACTCCGGATGGGCTGACGGCTACATGGAAATGATCCGCAGAACAGGAACCAAGTATTTTGGATTTATTCCGGATATGGGTATTTTCTGCAAAAATGTCCCGGATGTGCTGCGTGACAAGGCCCGCCGCCAGGGAGCCAAGGAAGAATGCCTGAAGATCGTGGATGATGCCTATGCGCAGAGAAGAGAAAAAGGATTTGTAAAGATCAAATATGATCTGGATCTCGGAAAAGCCAATATGGAATACCGTCTGGCCAATGGTCAGAAGGAAATGATGGAAGCAGTCGAGAAGGCAGGCGGCGGCCCCGCAGATATGATGTATGCGGGAGCTTCGTTCACCTACTCCTGGTCCGATCCGCAGGATATTATCGACAATATCGACTATATCTTCCATACCCATGCAAAATTCTACAATGTGCATGAGGATTATGTTGAGACGGCTGTTGCGATTCCGGAAGTGGTTGCCGCTTACAAGAAGGCCGGCTACAAAGGCTTCCTGAGCTCCGAGTACGAAGGCGGAGAGCATCTCCGCGATGTGGGCGTCGACAGCATCGAGCAGTGCCGCCGTCACCAGGAAGCTCTGAGAAGGGCAATCGAAGGGTAATCCCTCTGCAAAAGATGAATAATGGGCAGGTCAGTATCCTGCTCAGCAGACTGATGAAAGCGGTTCCATTGGCGGAGCCGCTTTTTCTGAGTGTGCTGCTTAAAAAA
>CAMOXX010000126.1 GCA_946629475.1 uncultured Blautia sp.
ATGTGGAGCTGGCCGTGATGGAAGATCCGGAATATATGGAATGGATGTTTGAACAAACTATATAATCTTGTACTTTCCATACCCGAAACTCTTGGTCTTTACAATGCACTCTATGATGAAAATATTACAGACCCGGATGAGATCACTTTGATGAGACTGGAAAACACTCTGTTCATGGATTTTGCGTGTATCTGTGAAGGTACTGAACAGATACAATCAATATAAATCCTGGGAAGAACCATGAGATTCTTCAAAAATGCAGAGTTTTGCGGGAGCATAGTATGTTGGTTGAGAAAACAAGAAAATACGGAAAGGCGGCGTTGAATATGCTGTATGCGGAGTACAATTACGAGGATGACATAGCCGTTCAGAGAGAAGAAGCGGCGGAAGAGGCCTGGGATAATGTAAGGAAAGAGATAGCGGCTGCAAGAGAAGAGACAGCTGCCGCAAAGGAAGAGATGGCAAGAGAGAAAATTGCACGAATGAACACGGTGAAAAAGATGTATCAAAAGGGAATCATTACGGAAGAGATTTCTGAGATGTGTGGATACACTATGGATGAAGATGTACAGATACTGGATGAACGATGTTGACTCTGGCTGATGTTAGGAACTTCTTGCTTTTTGGCTATTCATGAACCGGAATGAAATAGGTCTGGAGGAAATTTCATTTGATATTTCTTTCCGGTTTATGAGAATTGAAAAGATGGATCTAAAAGAATCTTGAGCTGCCATTAAGGATATGATAAAATAAAAGAGGGGTAAGTATTACGCTCCAATTGTTACAGAGTTGTTAAAACCCCAAAAACAGGTATGTATTACAAATTGTCTGACAAATACCTGCAAAAATAGATCCGAAACCCCGCATAAAACCTGGGGTTTCAGAAGCAGGGGTAGAAATGGCTCCGCCCGCTCGAGGGCATTGACACTTTTCAGGGATTAGACATAACCCATAAGATTTGTCCGGGTAGAAATGGCTCCGCCCGCTCGAGGGCCATGTTTCCCTTCCTTTGAGTGGTAGTACAAAGGAGAAGTCTTGTTTGAATTAGATCCAAAAAGAGAGAAGAAATGAACACAAGCATTTCTTCCCTTTTTTATGCTTTCTTATAGAGAACTCCAGGAGAAGTTCATGCTTCTTTATCCGTTATCATTGCTTGGAGATTGCATGAATAAAGGTTTGAATAAATAAACAACAAGTGATATTGCGAAAAAAAGACAAAAGAGAACCTTGGGAGCGGAACACCCCTCCTACGGTTGAAAAAAGAATGTGACGGTGTTATAGTAGAAGTAACAAAAGATATTAAGAAAATATTAAATTTTGTTTGTTCGACCGTTTTCGACAAGCTTTTTTTCACATTTGTGATATACTTCATGAACCCATATCATATAGGCTCTATATGTTGGGGGAAGGGAGAAATAAAAATGCCGAAAATGAATCGAAAATACAAAGATACGATTTTCTGCGATCTGTTTTATCAGGACAAATATGCAAAGCAAAATAATCTTGATCTATACAATGCACTTTATAATGAAAATCTTACAGACCCAGACGAGATTACTTTGATGAGACTGGAAAACACTCTGTTCATGGATTTTTACAATGATACTGCATTTTCGGTCGGAAATCGCAGAATTATTCTGAGTGAACACCAGTCGACCATTAATTATAATTCGCCGCTCAGGGATCTGCTTTATATTTCCGGAGAATATGAACAGTATTTTCCGACAAAGGTAAGATATAAGAAAAAAGCAGTACGGATTCCCACACCGGAATTCATAACGTTTTATAACGGAATAGAGGACTTTCCGAAAGAAGCGGTCATGAGATTATCCGATTCGTTTGCTGAAAATGAATCAGATCCGATGCTTGAATTGACAGTGAGGGTAATCAATATAAATCCTGGGAAGAACCATGAGATTCTTCAAAAATGCAGAGTTTTGCGGGAGTACAGTATGTTGGTTGAGAAAACAAGAAAATACGGAAAGGATAAAGAAAGCCTGGAAAAAGCAGTCAGATATTGTATTGAAAAAGGAATATTAACGGAATATCTGTCAAGAAAAGGAAAGGCGGCGTTGAATATGTTGTATGCGGAGTACAATTACGAGGATGACATAGCCGTTCAGAGAGAAGAAGCGGCGGAAGAAGCCTGGAATACAGCAAGGAAGGAGATAAGTGCGGCAAAAAAAGAGACAGCTGCCGCAAAGGAAGAGACAGCTGCCGCAAAGGAAGAGACAGCTGCTGTAAAAGAAGAGGCGGCAAAAGAGAGAAATGCACGGTTGAATACGGTGAAAAAGATGTATCAAAAGGGAATGAGCATGGAGGAAATATCTGACATGTGCGGATACAGTATGGATGAGGTTCAACATATATTATGTGATTTATAAGAAAAAGTAAGTGCAGATCTATAGTCGGCGCTGTTTTGATCTGCTGTATCGGCAGCATAACTGCATTGAGAAAGGCAAGGCAAGGATATTCCCGTCTGGTTTGCCCATGCGGAGCATGACCGGACGATCTCGGTGAATGACAGCCGGAATGCGTACGACCACCTTATAGAAGCTGGCAGCACGAAGGCCAGGATCACAGTCTACACCGACGAGGAGATGGAAGCCTGCGGCGCAGAGCTTTCTTCCGAATCAACCTACAGCTTCCATCATGTGGAGCTGGCCGTGATGGAAGATCCGGAATATATGGAATGGATGTTTGAACAGTTACAAAACTGATAATAATTTTGCGCTCGGCCGTTTTTGACAAGTTTTTCTTTTATGGCTTTTGCATCCGGGCTGTTTGTGTTATATTAAATATCAGGAACTTTTACTGCTGTTCGGAATGAATTCCGGACGGTTTCTGACTGTTTTTGCAGCAAGGAAAGGAGAAGAGTATGAAAAAACAGTATATTGCAGAATGCATCGGGACGGCGGTTCTTGTTTTAATGGGCTGCGGGACAGCGATGCTGGTTGGGTGCGACGCAGTTTCAGGTTCCGGATATCTGCTGACAGCGCTTGCGTTTGGATTATCTATCGTGGCTATGGCCTACTGTGTCGGAAATGTATCGGGCTGCCATATTAACCCGGCCGTATCCGTTGCGGTGTATATGAACGGCGGGCTGGAGCTGCCTGACCTGATCGGCTATGTGGCCTCCCAGGTAATCGGCGGCTTTATCGGCACAACCCTGCTGGCCCTGATCTTCCGGTTCGGCAGTGTTGAGGACAAAACCGGCGGCTTCGGAGCAAACGGACTTGCAGGGGTGAACGGAAATTTCTTTGCCGGACTGCTTGTTGAGCTGATCCTCACCTTTATCTTCGTGCTTACCATTCTCGGTGTTACCTCAAAGCAGGCGAAGCACGGATCGTTCGGAGGCCTGGTAATCGGCCTCTCCCTGACATTTGTCCATATTTTCGGGATCGGCCTCACCGGAACATCCGTCAATCCGGCAAGAAGCATCGCACCGGCGATTTTTGCGGCTGTGAACGGAAATACCGCACCGCTTATTTCCCTCTGGGTATTTATCGTAGGACCGCTTATCGGCGCAGCGCTGGCTGCAATCGTGTGGATGATTATTGAGCCTAAAGAGAAGAAGGAAGAGCACAGATATAAAAAAACCGGCCCGGACAAGAGACCCGGAGTGACCTATCCTAAGAAGAGATCATAAATCGGCTGCGCAGTATTCTGATCATTCGGAATGCTGCGCATTTGTGTATCTGTTCAGTACCTTCACAGTTACGCGCTTTTCTCATTTGAGTGGTCAGATACACTGCGCATCTTGCATGTCCATGAAATGCTGATGATGTCAATAAAACCTGAATCATGGTCAATTTTCTCCCTTGTTTTTGCTCTGCTGCTGGAATAAGATGCTTACAACGTCAAAAGACCAGAACCCACGCAAGCTTGTTTGCAGTGGGAGAAAAGTACTTTTGGCGCCGCCCACATGAGGGCAAAGTGGGACATAAGTTCCACTAAATCCGAATGACGGGCAGGATTGTGGGAGCACGGAGTGCGGAACAATCCGTAATCAGCTTTTGTTGAGTGAATTATATGATTTTGGGAGGATATATTATGAAAAACAGAATGACAGCAGTATTATTTTCCATGGCTTTAGCAGCTTCTTCTGCAGCGGGTATGAATGTTTCAGCAGCTTCGATGGAGCGGAGTTTACAGAAAGCAGATTATGTAAAGGAGCAGGTTATCGACTATACCAGCACACTGGGTACGGAGACGAAGATCCTGGTATCGTCCAATGAGGATGAGACAGAGCTTCTGCTTCAGTTTGATTTTTATGACGATGATGCAGAGGTGAAGGTTTCTATAAACGAAATGGGAGAATACGAGGTGACAGAAGGTGCTTTCTTTGCAACCGACGGCAGGCTGGCAGCCGAGCAGGCGGTAGAAGAGGGAGACTGGAGAACGATGTAAACACAGAACGGGGACGGCCGCAAGGCTGTCCCTGTTTTTTCTTGTTGTTTTATAAAAACCATGATATGATGATTACAGCGCCCAAAGTCCTGAGCCCACGCAAGCTTGCTTGCAGGTGGGCGAAAGGACTTGGGGCGCGCCCCGACATGAGGATGAAATGGGGGAGGGGCCCCATAAAATCCGAATGTCGGGGAGGATTGTGGGAGCACGAAGTGCGGAACAATCCGTAATCATGGAACATTCAAAGTCCTGAGCCCACGCAAGCTTGCTTGCAAGTGGGCGAAAGGACTTGGGGCGCTGTGGATACATTTTGGGTAAATGCAGGCTTTCTGGAAGGTGTCGGAAAAATGAATAAATTTAAAAAGAATATCGCTTTCAGGAGCATTAGCAGCTTAGTATTATTGATCATTATTGTTTTTGGCGTTGCCTCAAGCATCGGGTATGTCTGGTTTACGAGAATTCAGATGTCTCATTTTGAGGATGATGCCTTCCGCGTCGCGGATATTGCTGCGCTTGGTATCGATCCGAATATGATTGATGAGTATCTGGAAAGCGGCGGGGAATCAGAGGACTACATACAGACCTGGACCAATTTTGATCTGCTGTGCAACGCATCAAGATCAACATTTATATATGTGATACTGCCGGACCGCACAGACTATGGTGTAATCACGTTCCTGTTCTCCACGATCAACCAGGAGAGCCCGTATGAGGTCTACGATTTTGGCTATGTGAGGCAGACGACGAACGACGATTACCGCGAAAAATACAGGCGTCTTTGCGAAGAAGGGTCAAGACGTGAAGTGGTGGTGCGAAACACGGGGTTCATTGAGACAGGCGCTCATATCACGGCGATGGTTCCCCTGATCGACAATGACGGCGAAACCACGGCAATCCTGTGCGTACAGAGGCAGATGGATTCCTTTAACGAATCACGGCAGGGTTATGTCAAGACGGTTGCCGGTGCAATGATCCTCCTCATTATTGTGATCATCATCGGCCAGATCTTTTATATTTACCGGAAGCTGCTGATGCCGATCAGAACGATTACCGACGAAGCCATTCGCTTTAACCATGATCATGCACAGCCCCAAAAAACGCTTTCCGAAAAGATTAAAAACAGGGACGAGATCGGTATTCTGGCTCTTTCGATTGACCAGCTGGAAAATGAAATCGTTTCTTTTATCGCGGAGCAGAACCGTATTACGGCGGAAAAGGAGAGAAGCCGGACGGAACTCTATATGGCGAAGGAAATCCAGAGGAGCCAGCTCCCGATGGTATTCCCGCCGTACCCTGACAGGAAGGAGTTTGATATTTTCGCTTCCATGGATCCGGCGCGAGAGGTTGGCGGGGACTTTTATGATTTCTTTCTGATTGATGAGGATCACCTGGCCCTTGTGATTGCAGATGTTTCGGGAAAGGGAATTCCGGCTGCTCTGTTTATGATGGTTTCAAAAATGCTGATCAAAAACCGTCTGATGGACGGCGACAGCCCGGGCGAAGCCCTCGAAAGCGTAAACGATCAGCTGCTCAGCGAAAACTCGATCGATATGTTTGTTACAGTGTGGGCGGCGGTTCTGGAGATATCGACCGGAAACGGAACCGCGTGCAATGCGGGACATGAACATCCGGCGATAAAGCGTGCGGGCAAAAAGTATGCGCTGACGGTTTACCGGCATCTTCCTGTTGTAGGAGCGATTGAGAATATCCATTATCGTGATCACGCCTTCCACCTTGATCCTGGAGACAGCCTGTTTGTTTATACCGACGGTGTTGCCGAGGCGGTAGATGAGGAGAATAATCTGTTCGGGACCGACCGTATGCTCGAGGTGCTGAACAGGGATACGGAAGAAGCTCCCGCTGCGGCTTTGAAAAGTGTGAAAAGTGCGATTGACAGTTTTGCAGCCGGCACGGAGCAGTTTGATGATATCACGATGCTCTGCCTGAGATATAACGGGCCGTCAAATGAGAAAGGATAAAGAGATGAAAGAACTGGAAATAAGCGCGGTAAGAGAAAACCTTGATGATGTGCTTGCCTTTATAGAACAGGAAATCCGGGATACGGACTGTTCGCCGAAAGCGAAAACACAGATCGAAATCGCTGTTGAGGAGATTTTTGTGAATATCGCGTGTTATGCCTATAATCCAGAGGAAGGGCCGGCGCAGGTCAGAGTGGAAGTGCTGGAGGATCCGCTGGAAATAGTTTTAACATTTCTGGATCACGGCAGGCCGTATGATCCGCTGGCCAGGGAGGACCCGGATATCACTTTATCCGCAGAGAAGCGAAGAATCGGCGGACTGGGGATTTTTCTGGTGAAGAAAAGCATGGATGAGATCAACTACGAATATAAGGACGGCCATAACATCCTGACGATGAAAAAGTCCCTGATATGATCCTGAATAAACAGCTGGAGTGATAGGCATGAAGAATAACAGTAAAGGTATAAAACAGCCTGTGGAGGGGAAGGTTGCAAAAGTGCCGGTGGTGATGCAGATGGAGGCGCTGGAGTGCGGTGCGGCCTGCCTTACCATGGTTCTTGCGTATTATGACAAGTGGATCCCTCTGGAACAGGTGCGGAAAGACTGCGGAGTGTCCAGAGACGGCTCCAATGCGATGAATATTATTCTGGCGGCCCGGAGCTATGGCCTTACTGCCGATGCTTTCAGGGGGGAACCGGATGTGGTGAAGCAGGAAGGACAATTTCCATGTATCATCCATTGGGAGTTCAACCACTTTGTTGTACTGTGCGGCTTTAAAAAAGGAAAGGTGTATATCAACGATCCTGCCAGAGGCAGGATCGTTATTACCGAGGAAGCGTTTGATAAGGGCTTTACCGGAATTGTTATGATGTTCCAGCCGGGAGAGCAGTTTGTCCCTTCCGGACAGAAAAAGAGTGTCACCGCGTTTGCCAAGAAACGTCTGGAGGGAACAGGCGTGGCGATCGCGTTTACCCTCCTTGTATCTGTGATCAGCGCGGCTTTCGGTCTGATCAATCCGGCGATGACCAGGACTTTTATGGATCGCTTTCTGAAGGGACGCAATCCGGACTGGGTTGTGATATTCCTTGTGATTATGGGGATTCTGGCGTTTGCGCAGCTCGTTGTAGCCTGGCTGCAGGCCGTCTATTCTCTGCGGATACAGGGAAAGATGGCAGTGGTCGGGAACATGACATATATGTGGAAGGTGATGCGCCTTCCGATGGAATTTTTCTCACAGCGGATGACCGGTGATATTCTGCAGCGGCAGGCGACGAACGCGACAATCGCGAGCACGCTGGTGAATACGTTCGCGCCCCTGATTCTGAACACGG
>CAMOXX010000127.1 GCA_946629475.1 uncultured Blautia sp.
TGGGAACTTTTTTTCACGAATTTGGTCAGGCCCTCCCCTGACCGGGAAGGAAGGTGGTCTGTATGGCCTACGGAATTGATTATCTCCGGAGAAAGCTGGCTTCCAAGCAGGTCCGCGTGGACACCAGGTACAGATACTACGAAATGAAAAATTCCGTGCGGGAATTCAATGTCACGATTCCCAAGGAATGGAACTGGCTGAAATCGGTTCTCGGCTGGAGCAGCAAAGCAGTGGACAGCCTGGCGGACCGCCTGGTTTTCCGGGAGATGGCGAACGACAATTTCTCAATGAACGCCATCTTCGACATGAACAGCAAGGATGTGCTGTTTGATTCAGCCATCCTGAGCGCATGTATCTCGAGCTGTTGCTTTGTGTACATCTCGGAAGACGATGAAGGATACCCCAGGCTGCAGGTGATCGACGGCGGAAACGCGACCGGCATCCTGGATCCGATTACCATGCTCCTGACAGAAGGCTATGCTGTCCTGGAGCGCGATCAGAACGGCGCTCCGATTCTGGAAGCGTACTTCACTCCTGGGAGCACGATGTATATCGACTCAACCTACGGAAAGCCTGAGACGTATACCATCTCGAATGAGGCGCCCTATCCTCTGCTGGTGCCCATCATTCACAGACCGGATGCCCGCAGGCCTTTTGGGCATTCCAGGATCAGCCGGGCCTGCATGGAGATCCAGCAGGCGGCGCTCAGAACCTTGAAGCGTTCCGAGATTTCCGCAGAATTCTACAGTTTTCCGCAGAAATGGATCACAGGCCTGGATCCGGAAGCTGAGCCGATGGAAAAGTGGAAGGCAACCATTTCAGCACTCCTGCAGTTCAGCAAGGATGAGGACGGCGAAAGTCCGAAGCTCGGCCAGTTCAGCCAGCAGAGCATGCAGCCCTTCATGGACCAGCTCCGGATGCTGGCTTCCCTGTTTGCGGGTGAAACGGGCCTGACGCTGGATGACCTGGGCTTTGCTACGGAAAATCCTTCGAGCGCGGACGCGATCAAGGCTACCCATGAAAATCTCAGGCTTGCAGCGCGGAAAGCACAGAGAACCTTCGGTACCGGCTTCCTGAATGTCGGATACCTGGCTGCATGTGTCCGCGACAGAATGCCGTATCTGAGACGCGAGATCTATAAGACACAGCCTAAGTGGGAACCGATCTTCGAGCCGGATGCGGCACAGCTGTCCGGGATCGGCGACGCGGCCATGAAGATCCAGCAGAGCTTCCCTGATTACTTCGATAAGGAGAAGCTGCAGGATCTGACTGGGATCTGAGGTGAAACATGACCACCGATGAGATTCTGAAACTGATAGAGGATGGCTGGAACGCACAGGTGCATGAAAGCCGGAAAGTCGCGGCACTTCAAAAGAAGATTGCGGATGGACTTGCCACGTATGATGACGCGCAGCAGCTGGCCACGGAAACAGGGAAAATCCTGGCTGACATGTTCCGGCAGTACCTTCCGGAGGCGCTGGAAGACGGAAAGCTGTACATTGAAACAGCCAACCGTCTCATCACCAGACCTTTGCTGAAAAACTGCGGATATATGCAGGGGCATATGTACACCATCCAGGAAGCACTGAACCAGAAAGCCGGCATCGGGCTGAAACCGGTGATTCCGGATGCGAATCTGGACCAGGTGAATGGGATTATTCGTGGTGTCACCGGTTCAGATCCGTTTGAGCAGGTCCAGGCTGAGTTCCTGGACCAGGTCGTAAATTTCATGCAGGGACTCGTGGATGATACAGCACGGGAAAACGCAGATTTTCACTGGAAATCCGGTTTGAACCCTGTGATCCGCAGGACGGCGCTCGGGAAATGCTGCCCATGGTGCGCAGCCGTGGCCGGAACATACAACTATGCGGATGTGCGTGACTCCGGGAATGACGTTTTCCGGAGGCACCGGAACTGCCACTGTACAGTGGAGTATGATCCTTCTGACGGGTCCAGGCGTCGGCAGAATGTTTATTCAAAGCGCTGGACCAGATAACGTGAAAGAGGTGGTTCCCTTGCACTGGGTTGTGAGACAATAAAATATTTGGAGGGAGTCAGATGGCAGTCGAAGAAGTAAGACTGGGCCGACAGACTCCCACAAGCTCTGTGGTGCTGCCATATCAGAGATCAAAAGGTAACGAGGCCATAGATTTGTATCAGCGGACAGGACGCACTGCTCAGGAATGGCAGCAGCTCCTGCTGTACGACATCATGGCCATAAACGACGAAGGCCTGTGGACTCATATTAAGTTTGGGTACGCGGTGCCGCGCCGAAACGGGAAAAATGAAGTGGTGTCCATGCGCGAGATGTGGGGACTGATGAACGGGGAGCACATCATGCACAGCGCACACCGCACCAGCACAAGCCGCGCAGCCTGGGAGCGGCTGAAGCGGTATCTGGATGATGCTCATATCGAGCATAAAGATTCAGGCGCGCTTGGCCAGGAGCGGATCCGGATCAAGTCAACCGGCGGTGAGATTGATTTTCGAACCAGGACCAGCAAGGGCGGCCTGGGTGAAGGCTTTGACCTGCTGGTTATAGATGAGGCACAGGAATACACTGATGACCAGGCCACGGCGCTGGTCTATATCGTGACCGCTTCGCAGAATCCGCAGACCATTTTCTGCGGAACGCCGCCCACAGCAGAGTCATCTGGTACCGTTTTCATGCACATGAGGGACCAGGTGATCGCGGGCGCCATGCCGGAGACCGGTTGGGCGGAATGGTCCGTGGACGAAATGCATGATCCCATGGACCGGGATGCCTGGTACGAGACGAATCCGAGTCTCGGAACCATACTCAAAGAACGAAATATCATGTCCGAGATTGGATCGGACACACTGGATTTTAATATCCAACGCCTCGGATACTGGATCCGGTACAATCTCAAATCCGTCATCTCTGCAGCTGAGTGGGCTGAATTGAAGGCCGAAAAGCTGCCAGCACTGCGGAGTCATATCTTTGTCGGAATCAAATACTCGAAAACGGATACCGTATCCGTATCGATTGCGATCCGCACAGAGGATAACAGAATATTTGTCGAGGCCATCGATTGCAGACCGTTCCGGGCAGGAACGGATTGGATTGTGGCCTTTTTACGTGGAATAGACGTCAAGGCTGTAGTTGTGGACGGGCAGTCCGGACAGAATCTTCTGGCGGATGCCATGAAAGATGCCCATCTGAAGCGTCCATTGTTACCGACGGTGAAGCAGATTATTGCTGCCAATGCGGTATTCGAGGAGCGCCTGAGCCGAAAAGAGCTGGTCCATATGGGCCAGCAGAGTCTGGTTCAGAGTGTGACAAACTGCGATAAGCGCCTGATCGGCACCAATGGCGGCTTCGGATACAAGAGCATAAATGACAGCTACGACATCAGCCTGATGGACTCCATGATCCTTGCACAGTGGATCTGTGGAGCGAAAACCAAAACTGTGACGAAAAGGCAGCGAGTTAGCTATTAAAAGTCGAAACCTGCATCTTTTCCGAAAACATGCAGGGACCGGCTTTTGATAAATACAGACCGATACCACCGGGTTAAGTGGGAGGAGCATTCATATGGAATTTACGCCAATTAACAGCCAGGAAGAGCTGGACAAGGTACTGGGTGCCAGACTCCAGCGGGAAAGGGAGACCGTATCGAAACAGTTTCAGGCACAGATCGACGAGAGAGATCAGAAAATCTCTGGTTTCGAAAGTCAGATCGCTGACCTGAACAAGAAGCTCGAAGGGTACACAGAACAGGCCGGTAAAATCACGGAACTGGAGACGAAGATTAAGGGCTACGAGACCAGCTCGGCAAAAATGAGAATTGCCCATGAGATCGGACTTCCGTATGAACTGGCTGAGAGGCTTTCCGGGGAAGACGAAAAGGCCATGAGAGAAGACGCTGAAAAGCTGAAAAAGCTCATGGGCGCCAAGATTGTGGCACCGCTCGGAACTACGGAAAACGATGGCGCGAACAGCGACAGAGTAAAAACTGCCTGGGCCAAAGTGAGCCAGGCACTAAAGGAGGACTAAATATATGGCTACTACCATGCTGAATCTGCCTGAAGAACTCGTAACTGATATCTTCAGCAAGGTCAAGGGTTATTCTTCTATCGCCGCTCTGAGCGGCCAGGCGCCCCTGCCTTTTAACGGGGAAAAGGTGTTCACCTTCTCCATGGACGGTGAGGCCGCGATTGTGGGTGAAGGACAGGCAAAGCCGGCAAGCAACGCAAGCTTCACGCCCAAGGTTATCCGTCCCATCAAATTTGTTTATCAGACTCGTGTCTCTGACGAGTTCATCAAGAGCTCTGACGAGGGCCGTCTGAACTATCTGCAGGTCTTTGGCAATGGCTTCGCCGCCAAGATTGCCCGTGGTATGGACATTGCCGCCATGCACGGTCTCAACCCGCGCACTATGGCCGAAGTGGCCGGACTTGCCGGAAACAACTTCGACGATGAAGAGCTCATCACCAATGTTGTGACCTATGCTGCAGCCACTGCAGATGACAATCTGGACGCAGCTGTGCAGGCCGTCGTGGCCGATCTGGGCGTTGTCAATGGTATCGCTATCTCTCCCGTTTTCGGCGCTGCCATGGCCAAGATCAAGGTCAATGGTGTGGTGCAGTATCCGGAATTCCGTTTCGGCGGCGCTCCTGGATCTTTTGCCGGTTATGCCCTGAGCATGAATCCCACCGTGTCCATGGCCAAGACTGAGGGCCGCGTGGATCACGTGATCCTCGGCGACTTCCAGAACGCCTTCCGCTGGGGCTATGCAGCTAATATGCCGCTTGAAGTCATCGAATATGGTGATCCTGACGGTGCCGGTCGTGACCTGAAGCAGTACAACGAAGTGTGCCTGCGTGCTGAGGCGCACATTGGCTGGGGCATTCTCGATGGCGATTCCTTCGCTGTCGTGCATGCCTGAGATGCTGTACCGTAATATCAAAACCGGGGCTGTGATCGATGTGGACAGCACCATGGGCGGCGCCTGGCAGGCCGTGGAGCCTGCCGGCGCTCCTGCGGCATCCGAGCAGCCTTCGGAAGAAGACACCACCGAAAAGGCGGTGAAGAAGAGTGGGCGCACTGTACGCAAGTCTAAATGATATATCGGCGCTCTGGCGGCCGCTGACGCAGGCAGAGAGCGAGCGGGCCGAGGCACTGCTTCCGGTTGTTTGTGCCAGCCTCCGGGCGGAAGCCAGGAAAGTTGGAAAAGACCTGGATGAGATGCTCGTGTTGAATGAGGATCTGGTTGAGGTCGCAAAATCGGTTACTGTGGACGTGATTGCCCGGGCGCTGATGACCAGCACAAACCAGGAGCCCATGACACAGTACTCCGAAAGCGCTCTCGGCTACAGCGTTTCCGGATCTTTCCTCGTTCCGGGCGGCGGACTTTTTATCAAACGATCTGAGCTGTCCAGGCTGGGCCTGAGACGTCAGAGGTATGGGGCGGTGGAAATTTATGGGACTCCATGGTGTGACAATAACGCTTTACACTAAAGTCTCCGCCGGCAGAGATGCCTTCAACCGGGAACTGTGGGATGAAACGCCTGTCGAAGTTGAAAACGTCCTCATCGCTCCAGTCAGTCAGACGGACACGGCTGTGCTTTCTGAAATGTCATTGAACGGCAAAAAGGCACAGTACATGCTTGGCATTCCCAAGGGCGACACGCATGCCTGGGAAGACGCGAAAATCGAGTTCTGGGGCCAGACATGGCATTCCATCGGATATGTTACACAAGGCATTGATGACCTAATCCCACTGTCCTGGAACAAGAAAGTCGTGGTGGAGCGCTGTGGGTAATGTCGTGGTGGAGCTTAATCCGGAAGGCGTCAGGCAGCTGCTTCGCTCTCCGGAAATGATGTCGATTTGTTCGGCTCAGGCACAGGCGATTGCAGCCAGGGCCGGGGCCGGATATGAAGTGTCTACCTATACCGGACGGAACCGTGTCAATGCTTCTGTGCATGCCGCAACGCGAAAAGCCAGGCGCGACAACATGAAGAACAACACTCTGCTGAAGGCGTTGGGAAAATGATACTCGAAGAAAAGATTATACGATTTTTGACTGCTGAGCTGGATGTGCCTGTGTATGCTGAGCGTCCGGAGACTCCGGATCCCAGCTACGTCCTGATTGAGCGCACCGGTGAAAGCCAGACCAATTGGATCCGGCTGGCTACCGTGGCAGTTCAGACGTATGGGAAGTCCATGCTGACGGCTGCGGGATTGTGCGAATCCGTGATCGCGGCCATGCGCAATCTGCCAACCGTCGTGAATATCAGCAGCTGCAGGCTGAACTCGGCCTACAATTTTACGGATCCGGAAACCCGTGAGTATCGGTATCAGGCGGTGTTCAACATCGCCTACACTGATGATGAGTAAGAAAGGATGGGATATTTATGGCAACTGCAACGAAGGTTACTGCAGGTAAACCGCAGATCGCCGGAGCGATCTATCGTGCTCCCGTTGGCACTGCGCTTCCTACCAGCGCCACCGCTGAGCTTGATGAGGCTTTTGTGGAGCTGGGTTATGCTTCCGAAGATGGCCTGACCAACAACAACTCCATGACCAGTGATTCCGTTAAGGCTTGGGGCGGAGATAAGGTTCTCTATTTCGAGGACGAGAAGGAAGACACCTTCGGCTTCACTCTGATTGAGGCGCTGAATGAGAATGCGCTGAAGGCCGTCTACGGCGATGATAACGTAACCGGCACTCTGGAAACCGGCATCACCGTCAAGGCAAACAGCCAGGAACAGAAGCTGTGCAGCTGGGTCTTTGACATGATCTACAGCGGCAATGTCCTGAAGCGCATTGTGGTTCCTTCCGGCAAGGTGACCGAAGTCGGCGAGATCGCCTATGTGGACAATGATGCTGTGGGCTATGAGACCACTGTTTCCTGCGTGCCGGACGCCACTGGTAACACGCACTACGAGTACATCGTGAAACAGGCCTGATTTTTGTGATGCTTAAGGAGGCATACTTATGAAAAAGATTGTTCTGGATTCCGGTCTGAATCTCGAGATTGACGAGAGCTTTTCCGACGACATGGAGCTCCTGGACGCTCTGATCGAGAGCGACGAAGGCGACGCTCTGGCCGTGTCCAGGATCTGCACCAAGGTCCTGGGAAAGACGGAAAAGAAAAAGCTTTACGACAGCCTGCGCGAGAACGGGCGCGTGCCGGTTACTAAGGTTGTGCCGGCGATCAAGGAAATCTTTGAAAAGCTGGGCGAACAGACAAAAAACTCCTGACGCTGGCAGTGATGGTGAGAGCAGACGAAACTGCTCTCATTTGTGATTTTGCGGAATATTATCACGTGCTGGACTGGCGGGCGCTGCCGCTGAAAACGGCGGCAGCTCTTGCTGCCGGTCTCCGGGATGACTCCCGGGTGAAATCACGTATGGCCGGAATTACGGTTGATCCTCAGACACAAATGCTCGCAGCTGCTGTGGATCGACTCGGACTGCTCGTGTGGATGAAAACCAAGGATGCCACGAAGGGCAGAAACCGTCCAAAGTCACTGCTGGAAGAACTCATGAAAAAGCCTGAAGATGTGGCAAAGCTCTTTGATTCGCCTGAGCTTTTCGAAGCAGCAAGAAAACGTATTATGAAAGAGGGTGTAGAGGATGTCCACGGAGCTGGCTAAAGCTTACGTCCAGATTATTCCCAGCGCCCAGGGCATAAAAGGCTCTATATCCGATGCCCTGTCCGGCGAATCTGCCAGTGCCGGCAAGGAGTC
>CAMOXX010000128.1 GCA_946629475.1 uncultured Blautia sp.
ATCCGGAACGAGGTATGGATCATCCCCACGGTCGGCTGCGTGAATGGTGTAGTGAAGACACTGGCGGAGCAGAACCGGGACCTGGTTCAGGGGTCGGTGGACGGCATTTATGCCTTTACCCATCCGTTCGGATGTTCGCAGACAGGGGCGGACCACGCGCAGACCAGAAAGCTGCTGGCTGCCCTCGTCAATCACCCTAACGCTGCCGCGGTGCTCGTCGTTGGTCTGGGATGCGAAAACCTGACCCACGAGCAGTTCCTCGACGAGCTTGGCGATTTCGATAAGGACCGGGTAAAATTCCTGACCTGTCAGGAAGTGGAGGACGAATTTGAGGAGGGGCGGAAGCTTCTCAAAGAATGCGTGTCCTACGCGTCGCAGTTTGAGAGGCAGAGCCTGCCGGCAAGCAAGCTGGTAATCGGGATGAAGTGCGGCGGTTCGGACGGGCTTTCAGGCATTACGGCCAACCCGACGGTCGGTGCGTTCAGCGACATGCTGTGCGCCCAGGGCGGCACGACGATCCTGACCGAGGTTCCCGAGATGTTCGGAGCCGAGGGCTTCCTGCTGAACAGATGTGTAAGCAGAGAGGTGTTTGAGAAAGCTGTGCAGATGCTGAACGGCTTTAAACACTATTTTATCAGCCACAATGAGGTGGTCTATGACAACCCGAGTCCGGGCAACAAGAAGGGCGGGATCACGACGCTCGAGGACAAGAGCTGCGGCTGTGTCCAGAAGGGCGGGAGCGCCCCGATCATGGATGTGCTCGGATACGCGGATCAGGTGAAAACACCGGGCCTCAACATGCTGTACGGGCCTGGAAACGATCTGGTGTCAGCGACGGCTTTAACGGCGGCGGGCTGCCATATGGTGCTGTTCACGACCGGAAGGGGAACGCCCTTCGGAGCTCCGGCGCCAACGGTGAAGATCGCTACCAACATGGCGCTGTACCGCAAAAAGTCCGGATGGATGGATTTCAACGCCGGAACGGTGGCCGAGGGTGAAGCCATACCCGACGCGGCTTCGCGGCTTTTTGACCTGGTTCTTGAGGTAGCAGGCGGAAAGAAAACCTGCACGGAGAAGCAGGGGTACAGAGAAATATCCATTTTTAAGGACGGTGTGGTTCTGTAACGATACTGAACAGAGAGTTTTTAAGGGACAGGGGCCGATACAGGTCCCTGTCTGCAACTGTTCAGAACAGAAACCGCAGTCTTTTATAAGGGAGCATAGAGTATGAAACAGATTGCAGCCGGGATTCTCGCCCATGTAGATGCTGGAAAGACAACTCTGTCCGAGAGCATGCTTTATCTCACGGGGGAGATCAGAAAGGCAGGAAGGGTCGACAACGGGGACGCTTTTCTTGACACGGACGAGATGGAAAAGGAGAGAGGAATTACGATCTTCTCGAAACAGGCCGTGATGCATCTTCCGGACACGACGATGACACTGCTCGACACACCGGGACATGTGGATTTTTCTTCAGAGATGGAAAGAACGCTGCAGGTCCTCGACTACGCAATTCTTGTCATCAGCGGGGCCGACGGTGTGCAGGGGCATACAAGGACGCTGTGGCAGCTGCTGGAAAGATATCAGATCCCGACATTTCTCTTTATTAACAAGATGGATCAGGCGGGGACGGACCGGGCATTTCTGGCCGATGATATCCGGAAAAACTTAAGCGGGAACTGCGTTATCTGGGATCCGCAGGACCTTCCGGCCTTCTATGAGAACCTTGCGACCTGCGATGAAAGTACGCTGGATCTGTTTTTGATGGAAGGAACTGTTCCGGACGCGGAAGTCTGCCGGCTGGTGAGAGAACGCAGGGCATTCATATGCGTCTATGGCTCCGCGCTGCGGATGGACGGAGTCGAAGACCTGCTGAGCCTGATGGACCGGTTTACGGTTTGTCCTGTGTATCCGCAGGAATTTGCCGCCAGAGTGTTCAAAATCACGAGGGATGAAAAGGGAAACCGCCTGACCCACCTGAAGGTCACGGGGGGAACCCTCAAGGTAAAACAGCCGCTGGCTGACGGGAAGGCGGATCAGATCCGCATCTATTCGGGGGCAAAATATGATGCGGTAAAGGAGGCGGCTTCCGGAACGGTCTGCGCGGTCGCCGGCCCCGGCACAACCTATGCAGGGCAGGGACTCGGGGAGGAGAAGGACGCCGTCCTTCCGATGCTGGCCCCCGTCCTGAACTACAGGATACAGCTTCCGGAAAACGTGGATGTGCACGGGATGCTCAAAAAGCTGAAGGAGCTTGAGGAAGAGGATCCGATGCTGCATATCGAGTGGAACGCGGACCTCCAGGAGATCCATGCGATGCTGATGGGGGAGGTGCAGATTGAAATCCTGAAAAGGATGATCTGGGACCGCTTTCACACAGCAGTGGATTTCGACGCCGGGAGCATCGTGTACCGGGAGACCATCCGTACGGCAGCCGAGGGAGTCGGGCATTTTGAACCGCTCCGGCATTACGCGGAGGTCCACCTCCTTCTGGAACCCGGAAAGAGGGGCGCGGGCCTTCAGGTCTTCACAGCCTGCAGCGAGGATGTGCTTGACCGGAACTGGCAGAGGCTGATCCTGACCCACCTGATGGAAAAGGAGCACCGGGGTGTCCTGACAGGGGCCCCGGTGACAGATATCAATATCACCCTGCTGACAGGGCGAGCCCATGTCAAACATACGGAGGGCGGCGATTTCCGACAGGCAACCTACCGCGCAGTACGGCAGGGGCTTATGAAGGCGGAGTCGGTCCTTTTAGAGCCGGTCTATGATTTTGTGCTGCGGGTGCCCCGGGAGAACCTGGGAAGGGCGATCTCGGACCTGCAGAGAATGCAGGCAGTTATGGAGGATCCTGAACAGGACGATGATTTCTGCGAGATCCGAGGGCGGGCGCCGGTTTCGGAGATGCGGGATTATCAGCTGGAGGTGGCCGCCTACACCCGGGGCAGCGGCAGGCTCTTCTGCAGCCTGGGAGGATATCAGCCGGTCCGGAATCAGGACGAGATCGTATCGGAATCAGGATATGACCCCGAGTCGGACACGGACAACCCTTCCGGCTCTGTGTTCTGTGCCCACGGGGCAGGCTTTATCGTGCCCTGGTACGAGGTGGAGGAGCACATGCATCTTGAAAGTGCATGGAACCGGGATGAGGACGAGGAGACGGACGGGCCGATGCTCCCGGAAAGGCATGATCGGGGCGTCAGCGCTTCGGACTCCTATGCCGGAGAGCAGGAGCTGATGGAGATTTTCGAGCGCACCTACGGGCCGGTGCGGAGACGTCTTCCTTCCGATTCCGCCCCGAAAAGAGTGAGCGCGCCGGAAAAAGAATACAGGCCGCGGCCGAAGAAAAAGCCACAGGAGCAGTATCTGCTTGTTGACGGCTACAACATGATTTTTGCCTGGGAGGAACTGAGGACTCTGGCAAAAACGGATATACACGCGGCTCAGAGCCGGCTGATGGACATCCTGAGCAATTATCAGCCGCTCCGGGGCGGAACGGTGATTCTGGTCTTTGACGCCTACAAGGTGGAAGGACATCAGGAGGAGGTACGGAAGTACCACAATATCTATGTAGTATATACAAAAGAGGCAGAGACGGCGGATCAGTATATTGAGAAGACGGTCCACTCTCTGGCAAAAAGCGGCCGCGTGACGGTCGCGACTTCAGACGGGCTCGAACAGATCATTATTATGGGACAGGGGGCCGAAAGGCTTTCAGCGGACGGCCTGCTGTCCGAGATTCATACGGAAGTCGGAAAAATGCGGGAAGCGGTATCCGGCACCCGGAAAACCAGTAATACTTTTTTAATGGAAAAGATTCCTGAGGATGTGGCGGAATATCTGAGACAGGAAGCCGCCGGAATAGGGAGAGACGAGGAAAATGGGAGAAAAGCTGACAAAAAAGGACGTTGAAAAAATCGAACAGGAGATCGAACACCGCAAGCTTGTTGTCCGGAAGGAGGCCATCGAGGCTGTGAAGGAAGCAAGGGCCCAGGGTGACCTGAGCGAAAATTTTGAGTATTATGCCGCAAAGAGGCATAAAAACCAGAATGAAAGCCGGATCCGCTATCTGGAAAACATGCTGAAGAACGCCACGGTGATTTCGGAAGCTTCCGGAGATGGAGAAGTCGGGCTTGACGATATTGTGGAGGTCTGGTTTGAGGAGGATGATGAAGTCGAGAAGTATAAGCTGGTGACTTCGATCCGCGGCAACTCCATGGAGAACCGTGTCAGCATAGAATCCCCGATCGGCAGTGCCTTAAAGGGACACAGGGCAGGAGACCGGGTGGAGGTAAAGGTGAATGACGGTTACAGCTATTACCTTGTGATCCGTTCCATCGAGAAGACCGGGGCGGAGGACGAAAATATCCGCGAATTCTGAGAATACCTGCTGATATGATGGAGTATAAAATTTTTGCATTGTTTTCAAAGTCCTGATATGATAAACTGATTCCAAATGCGGAACAGTTACAAAATGCAGGGAAAGGAGAGTGCAGGCATATTGATGAACAGACCTGTATTGGTTGTGATGGCTGCAGGCATGGGGAGCCGGTACGGCGGGCTGAAGCAGATGGATCCGATGGATGCGGATGGCCACATCATCATGGATTTTTCCGTGTATGATGCCGTCCGGGCGGGTTTTCGCGATGTCGTTTTCATCATTAAGAGAGAAAACGAGGAGGATTTCCGGAGAGTCATCGGGGACAGAATCAGCAGCCATATTAATGTTACTTATGTATTCCAGGAGCTGGGGAATCTTCCCGGCGGCTTTTCTGTTCCGGAAGGAAGAACAAAACCGTGGGGAACCGGGCACGCTGTACTGTCGGCAGCGGGTGTGATCGACGGTCCGTTTGCCGTGATCAACGCGGATGACTATTACGGCGTGAATGCGTTCCGTATGGCTTATGATTTTCTTGCGGAGCACAAGGACGCTCCCGGCGAATTTATGATGACGGGCTTCCGGCTCGGCAACACGCTGACGGAGCACGGACATGTGTCCAGAGGAATCTGCAGTACTGATGAGAATGGAATGCTGACGGAGATTCAGGAGAGGACACACATCGAAAGCCGTCCTGGCGGCGCAGCCTATACCGAGGATGAGGGAAAAACCTGGCATGACCTTTCGGGGGATTGTACCGTGTCGATGAATATGTGGGGATTTTCTTCTTCCATGATGAAGGAACTGAAGGAACGGTTCCCTGTTTTTCTGGAGAAGGGCCTTTTGGAGAACCCTCTGAAATGCGAGTATTTCCTCCCATTTGTGGTGGATGAGCTGCTGCAGGAGGGAAAAGCCTCAGTTCGGGTCATGACTTCGGATGACAGGTGGTACGGCGTAACTTATAAAGAGGACAAGCCGATGGTGACAGAAGCGCTTGCCCGGCTGAAGAACGAGGGAGTATATCCCGAAAAACTCTGGGACTGACAGGAGGATAAAAATATGGCGATTCTTGTAACTGGCGGAGCCGGCTTTATCGGCAGTCACACTGTGATTGAACTGCAGAATGCGGGCTATGATGTTGTAGTACTTGACAATCTTTGCAATTCCAGCGAGAAATGTCTGGAGAGGGTGGAGCAGATTACCGGGAAAAAGGTTCCGTTTTACAGGGCGGATATCCGGGACCGCGAAGCGCTGGAGGAGATTTTTTCGAAGGAGCAGATTGATTCCTGCATTCATTTTGCAGGCCTCAAGGCTGTAGGCGAATCGGTTCAGAAGCCCTGGGAGTACTATGAGAACAACATTTCCGGAACGCTCATCCTGGTGGATGTCATGCGGAAGCACAATGTGAAGAATATCATTTTCTCTTCATCGGCAACCGTCTACGGCGACCCGGCGTTTATTCCGATCACCGAGGAGTGTCCGAAGGGACAGTGCACCAACCCCTATGGATGGACAAAATCCATGCTGGAGCAGATCCTGTCCGATATTCAGAAGGCTGACCCGGAGTGGAACGTGGTTCTGCTGAGATACTTTAATCCGATCGGAGCACATAAGAGCGGTCTGATCGGGGAAAACCCGAACGGAATCCCGAACAATCTGATGCCCTATATCACACAGGTAGCAGTCGGGAAGCTTGCCGAGCTGGGCGTATTCGGAAATGACTATGATACCCCCGACGGAACCGGTGTCAGGGATTATATCCATGTCGTTGACCTGGCAAAGGGACATGTCAAGGCATTGAAAAAGCTGGAAGACAACTCAGGCCTTAACATCTACAACCTGGGAACCGGACAGGGCTACAGCGTGCTGCAGATCGTAGAGAACTTTGAGAAGGCTACAGGAGTGAAGATTCCGTATGTGATCAAACCACGCCGCCCCGGCGACATCGCGACATGCTATTCCGACGCTTCCAAAGCGAAGAGAGAACTTGGATGGGAGGCCGAAAACGGAATCCTGGAAATGTGCGCGGATTCCTGGAACTGGCAGTCGCACAATCCGAACGGGTTTGAAGACTGAAAAATGATACCGGTTTCAGCATCCATTAACAGACAAAAGGAGGATCAGTGTAATGCTTTTTCAGGAACTCGGAAAAATGAAACGGACCTGGATCATGACATCGATCATCGAGATTGTTCTCGCTGTTATCCTGATCATGTGCCCTGTCAGTTATATGGGGATGCTGATATCAGCTCTGGGTTACGTTCTGCTTGTTTACGCATCTGTAATTGTGCTTAAGTTTCTTTCCAGTAAGAAGGTGCTCATCAATTATATAGCATTGACGGGAGGCCTGATTATCGGGCTGCTGGGGCTTTTTGTGCTTATTCAGAGGCGGGATATACTGCCGATGCTGGGACTGCTGTTCGGCGTTGTTCTGGTGATCGGGGGCTTAAATGATCTGATCAACGCGTTTATATATGCCCGGCGTGCGGGCCGCGCGGCATGGTGGATCCTTGCACTGCTTTCCCTGGTGACGATCGCACTTGGTGTGGTTGTTCTGATTAATCCGTGGTGGAATACCCCGTCTGTTCTCAAGCTGGTGATCGGATGTATGATGCTGTTCTCAGCTTTGGTGAGCATTGTCAGGGTAATCCTGACCTGGCCCTTCAGGAATGTTTGATAGGGGAGGGAGAATAATGGCAGATAAAAAGAAAATTCAAGCAGAAGATACGAATAAGACAGAGGAGACAGGCAAATCCGTGATGAATCCCGAAGTGAATTCTGCAGATGAGACAAAAGAAATGCTCAGATCTCTGGAAGCAAGCATGAAGGAGCTCCAGGAGAGCATGGATGAACTGAAGAAAAAGACCGAAGAGTCAGGCAAGGAAGCGGATGAGAACGGCGGAAAAGAAGTAAAGGAAACCGTGCAGGAGAAAGAACTGCCGATGGTTTCGGACGAGCCGGCCAAAATAAAAGGGACGAAACGCCGCAGCGCAGAGATTTTTGCCGTGTTTGCGAAACATAATTTTTACAGCAACGGGCTTACTCCCGAGGAGCTGCGCATCACCCTGGAGGATCTGGGACCGACCTATGTAAAGATCGGCCAGATTATGTCGAGCCGTGTGGATCTTCTGCCGGAGAGCTACTGCAAGGAGCTCGAAAAACTGCGCCAGAATGTACAGGAGCTTGATCCTCAGCTTGCCCGCGCTGTGATCGAGGAGCAGACAGGCAAAAAGATTGACGAGATCTACAGCGAATTCCGTGACAGGCCGCTCGGCTCCGC
>CAMOXX010000129.1 GCA_946629475.1 uncultured Blautia sp.
CCTGTAGTGAGTGACGCAGTAAAAGGAACGATCGACTATATAAAGGAAGTGGAAGAGGAGACCAGGCCGGAGGAATAAGAGCATGGCTTCGGACATGAAAAAGGCACCGTGCTGCTGATCAGATTCAGCGGCACGGTGCCTTTTTCATGTGTCCGGGATCCACAGTACTGCGGTTACGCCGCCGTTCTCCCTCTGGGATAGGCTGAGGGTCCCTCCGCACATGACGGAAAGACGATTGCGGACATTGCTGAGCCCCACACCTTCTACGGCAGATTCGACGGAATGAATGTCCGTCCCGTTGTCTTCGACGGTAATCTCGCTGCCCCCGTCGAGAGAACGGGTGCGGATTATAATGCGGAGGGGGTCGCAGTCCGGATCCATGCCATGCTTGACTGCGTTCTCCACGAGGGGCTCCAGCGTCAGGGGCGGCAGGTGGAACACTGTATGCGGGAGATCGTAGGTCACCTCCAGACGGCTGCCGAACCGCGCCTTTTCCACGGCGAGATAGGCCTGGGTGTGCGCCAGCTCTTCTTCAAAGGGAACCTGGGCGGTTTTTACTACGGCATTAAAATTCCGGTGCAGATATTTCGAAAAATCCCTGATGGTCTCCTTTGCTTTTCCGGGGTCGGAGTCGACCAGATAGTAGATGCTCGTCATGACGTTATAGATAAAGTGGGGCCGCATCTGCAGGACTCTCAGTTCGAATTCCTTCTCGGCGTTTTCCCGGGCCTGAAGGACGACGATGTCGATCTGTTCCGACAGGATGAACACAAACATCGTTAAGGCGCCGATGATTGTGCCGCAGACGATCAGCAGCAGTCCATAGAGGAACATCTGGATTATCATAGATGCAAGAGGCACCGCGATGTAGATCATCTGGGCATGAAACTGCCTGCCGGTCAGCCTCCGCCTGCGGTGTATCAGTCCGAACAGATTTAAAAGCATGATGAGGATCGGAGGGACAAGCAGCAGGGGATACAAAGGTCCCCGATGGTAAACACCGTCATCCTCGATGTAATAGATTGCGGTGGTAAACTGGGTGAAGATCAGCAGCAGAATATAAACCGCCAGCAGCCCGGCGATTGTGATAAACAGAGGGCTTTTGAGCGGGTTTTCCCTGCACAGCCGGAGCATGTACACCGTAAGCAGCGGCATGATCAGAGATGAAGACAGCGATTCAATGAATATGAAAGGCTGCAGCAGCGAGGAGATGTGATACATGATGGCGAAGCTGTCGACTGTGACAGCGAACGTGTAGAGGACCAGTATTGCAAAGGTCGCGATAAAAAAACTGCGGGACCAGCGCTCCAGGGGGTGCCAGGCGATGGATACGACCAGGCCGAGCAATGCTAAAACAAAACCGGCCACGCCGATGGAAAAATTGAAAAGATCTACCCACGTAATCATTACGAACCTCCTGCTCCTTCTGATTCTGTGACCATGCAGGGGACAATTATTCGACCGGCTTCCTGCATCCGAGTGAAATATTCAGCCTTTTTAACTGCCCGGTCACCTCACTGACGTCCAACGGTTTGATCAGGAAGCCTCTGGCACCTGTGCTCCAGGCATTCAGCGAGTACTCCGGGAAGGCCGTCAGATAGATGACGTTCATGGACGGATTGATTTCCAGAAGCTTCCCGCAGATGCTGAAGCCGCTGGTTTTGCCCATCTCAATATCCAGAAATGCAAGATCCACCTGGTGATGGCGTGCGTATTCCAGCGCTTCGCCGGGTTTGGTAAAGCCGGTGATCTCCATGCCGGGCAGCACTTCGCCCAGAGTATTTAATTCTCCGGCGAGGATCGGGGGCTCATCGTCCACGATGATCACTACGGGGGTGCGCTGCGGCTGACTTTCGTACGGGAACAGTTCGGAGACATCGACCCCAAGGCATCTGGCCAGACGCGGCAGCAGCACAAGGTCGGGAATGCGCTGGCCGCTTTCCCACCGGGAGATGCTGGAACGTGTTATGTACATCATGGAAGCAAGCTGCTGCTGTGTGATGCCTTTTTCGGATCTGAGCTTCTTCAGATTTTCTGCAAAACTTTCTGACACGGCGGTTCCTCCTGCTGAAAATACAAATCTGTAAAACAGTATAGCACATTTTGCCTGTTTGGAACAGATAACCGTTTTGAGGCAATAAAAGTATATATTGTACTGATATGGAACATTGAAGTAAATGACAATTCATGTTATAATACTGTACAGAATCATATACACATGTCAGAAGACTATTTCAGGTGCCCCATAACGAAACGGAATTGCATAAGAAGGAGGAATGTTTTGAAAACAGTAATCAGAAAAGAGATGAGAAAAAAATACCGTTCTTCGGCGATTGCTGCTCTTGCAGCCGCCTGCTGTGTGACCGCAGCTTTCCCGCTTTACGCTGCGGAGACGGAACCTGAGGAGGCTGCGCAGGAAGCAGTGCAGGAGCCGGCAGAAGAAACCTCCGAGCCGGTTCTGCTCGGATCAAAGGAATCCATGGTTTACATGGGGACGCTCGACAGTACGGATACTCTGACTACATGGGAGGTCGAGGGCGAGGAGGATGTGCCGTACATATCACTGGCAGAGTATATGCAGCTGATCTATGCGGATGACTTTATCCCCGAAATCAGTTTTTCGTGGGACGGCAATGTTTTTGTTATGACCCATAATGGGCAGGATATTCTGGTCGATCTGGATGCTCAGTCAATCAAATGCAGCAATCTGCTGAATTTTAAGGCTCCTGCTGCTCCGGGAGCAATCCCCGGAGGCGTTGTGGAAAATGGCGAGTTTCTTTCCATACGGCCTTCTGTAAAGAATGTATCCAGCCAGACAGAGCCGGAAGGTTTTGAGATCGTGGTTTCGGATTACGGGATCCGGATGATACGCCATGAGGATGATGTGCTGATGCCTTTCGCGGCAGCACAGAGTGTTCTGGGTTCCACCTGCGAGAAGGGTGTTCTTGCATATAATGGTGAGGACTACTTTGATATTGTAACCACAATAGATTATATCTATGGAAACGTGAGTATGACGGAAGCGCCAAACCCTTATGCGGATATGTATTACAGCGGTCCGTTTGCCTCATGCGCAGAACTCAGCGAGGCATACGCAGAATATAATTATGGAAGCATGTGCATGCTGCTGGATCTGACGTACGGACATAAGGAAGAAAAGGGCATCACGGATTTCGATGCCTTCCTGGAAGAAAACGGACTGAAGGAGGC
Source organism: uncultured Blautia sp. (assembly GCA_946629475.1). Taxonomy (GTDB): domain Bacteria; phylum Bacillota; class Clostridia; order Lachnospirales; family Lachnospiraceae; genus Blautia_A. The sequence goes on from CAMOXX010000129.1 coordinate 3,211, forward strand.
ATTCCTGACCACAGACCCGAAGGATGACGAGGAATCCCTGAACACGATGTTCACCATGATCTTTGACAGCGGCCATGATGCTGAGATTTTATCCAGATCACTTCTCGACCAGGCGTCGATTATCGGTAAAGAAGCCCTGATCCATGAGCTGCTTGGCATGATTGGATTTGAGAGTGTTTCCGAGCTGTCAGAAAGTGCGGACAGCCTGCTGGATGCCATAACCAGAATCACGGCTCTTTTTACGGATAAAACAGCGGATTTTACGGAAAGCATGGTCGAACAGATGGAAGAAGCATTAGGACCGAATGTGATGCAGATGCTGGTGGATAATTTCCATTTAAAGAGCCTGCGTCCGTTTTTCTTTGATGAAAACAGTATCAAAATCACGGGAGATACCTGTGTCATCTACTTCGAATCCTTTGCGGAGGACCTGACACGTCCCGAGAGCTTTTACACAAAGCTGCCGACGAAGGATGACATTGATAAGAGCTCTTTTGCGCTGTTCTACAATGCTTTTGAGCAGATCAAGAGGGACGGAAATGTCAAAAACGTGGTAATTGACCTGTCCTACAATGGTGGAGGATCTGCGGCGGCACTTGTTTCGCTGCTCGGCTTTTTGAGTGAGGACGGGGAGGTCCACATCACATATCAGGATGTGCTGAACAAGAACTACTGCTCAGAATACTACCATATCGACACGAATCTGGACGGCAGGTTTGACGATGAGGACGGATACGGCGGTCAGTATGACTTTTATATCCTGACCTCCGGCTATTCCTACTCCTGCGCAAATGCGCTGCCGTATTTTGCCCAGGTCAATAATCTTGCTAAGATTATCGGCAAAGAACCAGGCGGCGGCGACTGTGTCGTTGGATACTTTATAGATGCGTACGGACGTGTCGGAGCGATGTCCGGATATAAGAAGCTCGGCACGATGGACGGCGATACCTTTACCTCGGATGAGTCGGCAGTGGAGGTTGACTATCCCTTCACAGAGGAAGAGTTTGACGAGATTTATTTCCAGCCTGAAAAGATCGCGGAATTTATCAGAGAGAAGTCAGAAAACTGACAGCCGCTGACAGGACCGCAGACAGATACTGATGACACGATAATTGAGGAGAGAACAATATGAAATATGATGCTTCACCTACGCAGAAAAGCCCCCGGATCCAAAAACTTGTGGAACATCTGTACGCAAAGATGCCCGAAATCGAAGCTTCCCGCGCACTTCTCCTGACGGAGTCCTATAAGGAGACGGAAGGGCAGCCTATGGTTATGCGCAGGGCACTGGCCTTTGCACACATTCTGGATAATATTCCCATCATTATACGCCCGGACGAGCTGATTGTCGGAAGCTCCACGATCGCTCCGCGGGGCTGCCAGACCTACCCGGAATTTTCCTATACCTGGCTGGAGGATGAATTTGATACGGTGGAACACAGGGAAGCCGACCCCTTTTATATCTCAGAGGAGACGAAAAAAAGCCTGCGGTCAGTCCACCCATACTGGGCCGGACGCACCAGCAGTGAGCTGGCCACTTCCTACATGAGCAAAGCCACCATCACTGCCATTGATCACAATATATTTACCCCCGGTAACTATTTTTACAATGGTGTTGGTCATATATGCGTGAAATACTGGGAAGTTCTTGAGTGCGGTTTTGAAGGGATCATCGCGAAAATACGCCGGGAGCTTGACGGCATGGATGTCGGAGATGGGAATTACTGTACCAAGGAGCGGCTTCTGACCGCGATGATTATATCCTGTGAAGCAGTGATCCGCTATGCAGAAAGGTACAGCGTTCTGGCATCTCAGATGGCGCAGGAGGAGACCGACCCTGTGCGGAAGGAAGAGCTTTGGACAATCAGCCGCAACTGCGGAAATGTTCCGCGGAAAGGAGCTTCCGGTTTTTGGGAGGCATGCCAGAGCTTCTGGTTTATCCAGCAGCTTCTTCAGATGGAATCCAGCGGGCACTCGATTTCCCCGGGTCGGTTTGACCAGTACATGTTCCCGTATTACGAGAAGGACCTGCAGAGCGGCAGAATTACCCGGGATGATGCCCAGGAGCTGATCGACTGCATCTATGTGAAACTGAATGACCTCAACAAATGCAGGGATGCGGCATCCGCGAGAGGGTTTGCCGGCTACAGCCTGTTTCAGAACCTGATCGTCGGCGGCCAGAATGCCGAGGGGAAGGACGTGACTAACGATCTTTCGTTCATGTGTATCTGGGCTTCCGGCCATGTCGGGCTTCCGGCGCCTTCGCTTTCGATCCGTGTGTGGAATCTGTCTCCCCACGACCTGATGCACGAAGCCTGCCGGCTTACCCGCACAGGAATCGGGCTTCCGGCCTACTACAACGATGAAGTGATCATTCCGGCCCTGATGAACCGCGGGATCAGCATGGAAGATGCCCGCTGCTACTGCATTATCGGATGTGTGGAACCACACGTGCCCGGAAAGATGATGGGATGGCATGACGCAGCATTCTTTAACATGTGCCGCCCGCTGGAGCTGGTTTTCTCAAACGGTATGGACAAGGGCGTGCAGGTCGGACTCCGTACCGGAGAGCTCTCAGAGCTCCGGACCTTCGATGATTTCTGGAATGCCTACAAAAAGCAGATGGAGTATCAGATTTCACTGCTGGTCAACGCGGACAACGCGATAGACTGCGCCCATGCCGAAAGAGTACCGCTTCCCTGGCTGTCATGCATGGTCGATGACTGCATCAAAGCGGGAAAGACTACGGAGCAGGGCGGAGCCATTTACAATTTTACCGGTCCTCAGTGCTTTGGAATCGCAAATGTCTCGGATTCACTGTATGCGGTAAAACAGCTTGTATATGAGCAGAAGAGAATTACTCTGGAGCAGTATAAGCAAGCTCTGGATCTGAATTTCGGCAGGGGTCTGGATGACGAATCGATCAAGGATATGACCTTTGCCATCGTGAATACCATGAAGGAGAACGGCCGCGACGTTTCGGCAGAAGAGATCCAGAAGATTGTGACGGATCTGAAGAAGTCGTCAGTTTCCGCGGAGCTTAAGAAGTTCTGTGAGGATCTGCTGCAGATGATCGAAGAGGTGCCGAAGTACGGCAATGACATTCCGGAAGTCGATTATTTTGCCAGAGAAGTGGCGTACCTTTACACCCGTCCGATCCAGAACTATAAAAATCCCCGCGGCGGGCAGTTCCATGCCGGAATCTATCCGGTTTCGGCGAATGTCCCGCTCGGCGAGCAGACCGGCGCTACGCCGGACGGACGTTTTGCCCACACACCGGTGGCTGACGGGATCGGGCCGATGGCCGGTCATGATCTCAAGGGACCGACCGCAACGGCCAACTCTGTGGCGAGGATCGATCATATGATCGCTTCCAACGGGACGCTCCTGAACCAGAAATTCCACCCGTCAGCCCTGGCGGGAGAAAAGGGTCTGAACGATTTTGAGTCGCTGATCCGCACCTATTTTGACCAGAAGGGCATGCATATGCAGTTCAATGTTGTCGATAAACAGACGCTGCTGGATGCCCAGGCCCACCCGGAGAACTATCCCTATCTGGTAGTAAGAGTGGCCGGATACTCTGCACTTTTCACCACCCTTTCGAAGTCGCTTCAGGATGACATTATTAACCGGACGGAGCAGGGCTATGAATTCTGACGGAAGAAATGGAGAATGCTAATGACAGTCGAACCTATGGTTTATCTCAAAACAAAAGGCAGAATTTTCGATATTCAGAGGTATTCGGTGCATGATGGGATCGGGATACGCACCATCGTTTTCCTGAAAGGATGTGCCATGCGCTGCCGCTGGTGCTGCAATCCCGAATCCCAGTCCGGTGAGATTGAAAGAATGAGGGAGCCGAACGGAAAAATCAAGACCGTCGGGGAGGATGCGACGGTGGAGGAGGTCATGCGCATCGTTGAGCAGGACCGTATCTATTACCGCCGCTCCATGGGCGGACTCACCCTGTCGGGGGGAGAATGCCTGCTCCAGCCTGAATTCGCGAGGGATCTTCTGCATGCGGCGAAGGATGCCGGTTTTTCCACGGCGATCGAGAGCATGGCGAGGGTGGACTATTCTGCCATTGAAGGGGTTCTTCCGTATCTTGACCAGTATCTGATGGATATCAAGCACACCGACCCGGCAAAGCATGAGCAGTTTACGGGCAAAAATAATCTCCTGATTATGGAGAACGCAAGGCGTACAGCCTCCTCAGGAAAATGCCAGCTGATCGTCCGGACCCCGGTTATTCCAACGTTCAATGATACACCGGAGGAGATTGACGGGATTGCGGCGTTTGCCGCCTCGCTTCCCGGCGTGAGGCAGATGCATATTCTGCCATACCATCGGCTCGGGGATGATAAATATGTCAGCCTTGGACGGCCGTATCCGATGGGGGGTCTCCCCACGCCTTCGATTGAAAAGATGC
>CAMOXX010000130.1 GCA_946629475.1 uncultured Blautia sp.
TTCGAACCTCCGACCCCTCGCTTAGGAGGCGAGTGCTCTATCCTGCTGAGCTACGCAGACATATATAACTGTCTTCAGCAGACAGCAACGTTATTATAGCAGAAGTCCGACAGAAAAGGAAGTACAAACTGACAGAATTATTTGCTGCAGATTTTTACATGTGTTTGTGCATATGTAATATCTGCAGTTGGCGAATATTGACATATGCACCCCTCCTGCTATAATTGTCTTAAGATCTGCCTGTCTCAGCAATTTTTTCGGCAAGGAGGAATATGATGAAAAGAATGCTGCCTTTATGTGTCTGTCTGCTGTCTTTATTTTTGTTTTATCCGGCTTCTGCCGCCGCAGAGGAGCCGGAACATTCAACAGTGGATCAGTTCTGTTTTCTTCCGGAAAAGGACGGTCCGATGCAGCCATTTGTGGGAGACTGCATGCCTTACTATGAAGACGGTGTATATTACATCTATTACCTGAAAGAAGGCGGTGACTCCTATCGGCACAGCATATATCTGGCAACCACCACAGATTTCCTGAGCTACGAAGATTATGAGGCTCCCATTCTGGTTTCCTCCGACGGCCCGGCCCAGGATGAATGGATCGGAACCGGATCTGTAGTAAAGGTTGACGATATCTACTATCTCTTTTATACGGGACATACAGACTCGGATTCCTTTGAGTATGCCGAGACCGTCATGCTGGCGAAAGGAGATTCTCCTACCTCTTTTGAAAAGGTCGCCGGCTGGGAGATTACACCCGACGAATCTTTAAACCAGAAGCGGGATTTCCGCGACCCGCAGGGATATTATGATGAAGAGACCGGCTGCCTCACCTTTACGATCACCGCTTCACAGGATGGGGTTGCAAGAATACTGAAATATACGGTAAGCAAAGATCTTTCCGAGATTACATATGACGGCATCATCTTCACTGATCCCATCGGCAAAGTATATAATCTCGAATGCAGCGATACCTTCCGGATCGGAGATACCTGGTATCTTACATACTCCGCGCAGGATGATGTCCTCTGGTATGCTTTCTCCGATGAGCCTTACGGCCCTTACGGCGAGCCGGTAAAACTTGACGGGCCGCTGTTCTATGCCGCAAAGCACGTGGAAAATGATGGCAGTTTCTATATGGCAGGGTGGGCCAGGCGGTCCGGCTCTGAGCGTGATACCAGAAGGGTGTCGGAATGGGCAGGGAATCTGGTCGTGCAGCAGATCCGGCAGAGAGAGGACGGAAGCCTTGTCCTGGAACCGGTGGATGCGATAGAAGAGCAGTTTCAGAAGGAAGTTCCCCTGACAGAAGAAGCAGCGGATATTTCCCTTTCTTCTTCCGTTGAAAAAGTATACAGCGAACTCTGTACAGCTTCCGACAGTTTTCTCCTGAAGGGAGATTTCTGTTATGAAGACGCCGGATCTTTCGGACTGGCTTTCGACTATAAAGAGAGTGAGGAAGACTACAAGCTGATTACGGTGGATCCGGAAAATCAGAAACTTCTTCTTCAGTTTATGGGCGGATCTGCTACACCTGCTGAAGAAGAAGTTCTGCTGGAACCCGGAACGACCTATCATTTTACCTATATTCAGGAAGATTCCGTCGGCGTATTTTATATCGATGACCATACAGCCTTCACTGTAAGACTCTATGGCGTGACGGACAAGGCACTGCTGCTGTTTGCTGAGAACAGTGATGTCGTCTTTTCTGATTTGGCCCTTTATACACGATGAGTACAGGCATGCGGGCGCACAGATCTATTCTGGCCTGGCAGAACGACAGCATTAGCTGCCAGACTCCTGCGCCCGGGTGCACCGCAGCATTAGCTGCCCACTCCTTCTGTGCCGCCAGGCACACCGCAGCTTTAGCTGCCTGACTGCCTCTGTGCGCCCGGGCACGCCGCAGCTTTAGCTGCCTGACTGCCTCTGTGCACCCGGGTGCGCCGCCGCTTTCCCGGACGCTGTTTTCTTCCTTACAGACTCAGAGAGGAAACAGCTCCGGCAGCCGGGCGGCGAATGTTCTGCAGCCTTCCGGGCTGAAATGCACCTGATCGAAAGCCAGCCGGATGTTCCACTGCCCGGCATCGGCAAAGCGCACCTGCTGCCTCCCGGCAGCCTCCCGGAACAGCTGGTTCATCCGGATACATTCCCTGTGGCAGCGCCGGTAGAATTCGTCACCGGTCTCCCCGATCGGAACAGGCGCGATCAGAAGGATATCAGGGGCGGCATTCCTTTTTTTCAGCCATATCAGGAACTTCTCCATCTTTTCCGCGGCTTCTTCCGCGTCCGGCGTCAGGGTCTGCAGGATGTCATTGGTCCCCAGCATGCAGGCAAAGAGGTCCAAAGGCTCATGTTCCCGGAACATTCTCTCCAGATGCATCATTTTCCCGTCACTGTCGGGAATCCTGCGCCCGTTCAGTCCGTCCGGGATCAGTTCCCAGGAATCTTTCAGTTCCTTCTGAAGAATCGTTGTCCATCTCTCCTCCTCGGGATACCTTTCATCCGAAAATTCTCTTGGATCGAATCCGTAAGTATTGGAATCGCCAAAGAAAAAGGCCTTTTTCATAGCTTCCCCCTTTTACGCGCTTTTTTTCGTCCGACGGCATCCTTACTCTGACAGTTCAGCAGCCCGAAGCATGATATCCACAGCGCCTGCAGAAACTCCCCGGCAGGCGGCTGTCCTTCAGATGCCGCGGATATCAGTCTTTATTCGTTTGCCTTCAGACGCCGCGGATTTCAGTCTTTATTCGTTTGCCTTCAGACGCCGCGGATTTCAGTCTTTATTCGTTCGCCTTCAGGCTGGATACCATGTCGATTTTCTTCAGCTTCCTGGCCAGATACAGGGTACTCAGAACAGAGATGGCCAGAGTTCCTGCCATGCCGGTCAGGTAGGTTTTTCCGTTTATCATCGCGAAGAAATCATAATGCTCGCCGATCGCCTCTTTGAATATGTAATCCGTCAGGGCATATCCGCCGGGCAGTCCGATCAGTACCGAAATGACCGTAAGCCAGAGATTCTGCCTGATAAATACCTTCCTGACAGCCTTGTAGCGGAAGCCCAGCACCTTCAGGGTGGCAAACTGATAGTTGTTCTCTGAAAGAGACAGGATTCCCATGTTGTAGATGATTACAAAGCCAAGTATAGCGGATATGAAGACAAGAAGCCAGATAAATGCATTCATTGTCGACAGCATGGAATTCATCTGCTCCGCGAGGGAAGATACGGAACTGATGGTTTCCACCCCGGGGAGCTCGTCGATCCCTTCCAGATCTTCATTCGTGTAAAGCATATCCGCGTGGTATTCTCTGCCCAGCGTCTCCTCCAGGAAGGACCGGCTCATGCTCAGCTGCTGGTTCTGCGGATCCCGGTTCATGCCGGTGATGGGAGTCTCATACCATGTATCTTCTCCCAGGATTCTCCATTTCAGAATGTCCCCTTCCCTGAGAGAAGAAAGCTCCGCCAGCTTTTCGGTTACATAGATCCCGTCCGAATCCATCTCAAAATAATTGCGGTTGTGATCCGACATCCGGAGAAGCCCGTCCGCGTCATTGACAAGCGCGATATTTGTTTCCTTCTCTCCCTTTCCGTTTACAAATTCAACCGGCAGGGTCTGAGAGCCTGCATTTCCATAGTTCTCAGTCAGCTTATCATACTCTTCCTGTGTATATCCGTCCTTGAGCGCCATCTGGTATCTGAAATGCAGAATTCCTTCAAATTCCCATTTCAGGTAATTCTGCAGGGAATCGCGTATTCCGAAAGCACCGACAATCAATACGCAGCTGCCTGCGATTCCGGCGACTGCCATCAGGCTTCTGGCTTTATTTCTCCGGATGTCTCTCAGATTCCACCTGGTTGAGAAGGAAGCGTTCCGCAAAAGTCCGGCGGAATTTCCCGCACTGTTCTTCATCTTCACCTTCGGCCGCTCCACCCGGAGCGCCTGGGCGGCGGGCTCCTGCAGAATCTTTCTGCAGGAAAGATACGTAACCAGTGTGATCATTGCCAGAATGACAAAGCCCATGAAGTAGACGATCGGATGCACGGAAATGGAATAGTCCGGAACCAGGAACATATCCATCTCTTCCCTGAGAAAGAATATGCCGATCGAAAAAACACCGGCTGCAGTTCCAATTACAACAGCGCAGAAACCCGTGACCAGGCCGAATGCCACATAATGGCGGATGATCCTGTTTTTACGGAAACCCAGTGCTTTCAGTGTACCGATACTGGTTCTCTGCTTCTTTATAAAACGGTTCATGGTGGTGACTACGGAAAGGATCGCGATGAAAAGGAACATCGCCATAAAGATAACAGAATACGTCTGCCCTTCCTCAACCTCCGACTGGTAGGATGACCAGGAAACCGACTGACCGCGGTCCGTGACCGCCATAATCCTGCTGCAGGCATCCTGCAGTTCTTCTCTCGTCTGAACCAGCTGTTCCGGATCCTCCACGTCTACTATGATCTGAGGAAATACATAATAATCACTGATCCGGAATTCCGGATCCAGGGCTTTCAGGAACTGCTCCTTCTGTTCTGCATCGGCGCTGCCGTCCCGGATCACACCCGCAAGTTCCAGCGCGGTATCCAGGTCGACTTGATCCAGATCAAAAGAAAGCTCCTCCTCTTCGCTTTCCTCTCCCCCTCCGAACAGGGAGCTTATCCCGGAAAGAAAGTCCCCGGAACTTGTTCCGCCGGCTTTTGCGATCGTCCACGCAAGCGAAATGGCAGGTGCCTGATCCAGGATCCCTTTCATCTCATCGCTCCCCAGAATCTGATCATACATGTATTCTGCGGGAAATTCCTTTGAAGAGAGGTAGGCGAAACCGAAATCCGTATGATTTGTAAAGATCACGCTGGAGTCTTTCACCACATAGACGTGGTCCGGCGTTCCGATCAGGCCGTTCACTTTCTCCGTGAAGGTATATCCGCCGTATGTGAGCGGAATCTCATCTCCGGGCTTAATACCCAGGCTGCGCGCCAGATAATAATCCAGCCAGAGACCGGATCTGTCCGGGTCGAATCCTTCCCCCTCAAAAACATACATCTTTGAGATCTCATTCGACTCGATAAAACTGGTCTCGATCGTGATATTTCCTTCTTCCCGGATCCAGGTACACTGGAAAGCCAGTACCCGTTCCGCATTCTTTACATTTGGAACCTGCTTAACCGTATCCAGGTCCTCACGGGAGAAGTTCTCTCCGGTCAGCCACAGATCCTCCAGATTATAATCTCTGTAATAACGGTCCGCGCTGTCCGCCATCCCGTCCATATAGGCGTGAACTCCGGAAAATGCCAGCGCCGCGATCAGAACCATCAGGAATATGGTAATGAACTGTGACCCGTTCAGGCGCAGTTCACGAAACAGTTTTCTTTTCAGCATACTCAGTCCCCCTGCCATTTACCAGGCCACGCTGTCGATCGCCATCGGGTGTTCATTCTCCGTCACACTTGAAACCTTTCCGTTTTTGAGACGGATCACCACGTCGGCGATATCAGCGATCAGACTGTTATGCGTTACGATAATGACTGTATTTCCTCTGTTTCCGCCGCACTGCTCTTTCAGGAGCCTTAAGATTCTGACGCCTGTCTGCGAATCCAGGGCGCCGGTAGGTTCATCGCAGAGAAGCAGAGCCGGATTCTTCGCGATCGCGCGCGCGATGGATACCCTCTGCTGCTCCCCGCCCGAAAGCTGGGATGGATACTTGTTTTTATGCTCGCTGAGGCCCACAGCCTCCAGGGCTTTGCCGGCGTCCAGCGGCTGCGACACGATCTCTTTTACCAGTTCCACATTTTCCAGCACCGTAAGAGAAGGAAGAATGTTGTAGAACTGGAAAATAAAGCCGATATTTTCCGCCCTGAAATCACTCAGCTGATCTTCATTGAAACCGGTAATGTCGTTTCCGTTAATCACGACACTGCCCGAACTGGGATTGTCCATTCCCCCGATCAGGTTCAGCAGTGTAGATTTTCCGGCTCCTGAAGGACCCAGGATGCAGACAAATTTCCCTTTTCCTATATCCAGTGAAACATGATCAAGCGCCCGGAAGGTTTTCTCACCGGTACTGTATTCCTTTACCACATTTTTCAGTGATACAATCGTTTCCATGGTTCTTCTCCTTTAATATGAATGTGGAAGTTCCTGTCCGCAGCGGCTCTGAACGCAGATTCCGTCTTCTGTTCAGGCAGATTCAGTGTTTAAATAAGTCATGCTGAACAAGAACTATCTCATCCGTATTTTAGTTAGAAGTACCTAACAAGTCAACTCTCTTTTATCATTTAGGCGTCAGATCCCGAATAATGCAGCTGCTTTCGCCATTCTCTCCGAGATCCCGACTCCGAAGGGACATCTTTCCTCGCAGCTCTGACAGCCTATGCATTCCGATGCTGTATGAGGAAGAGCTTTGTAATGGGAGAGCACGCTCTCCGGAACCTTCGGCTGCTGCACGGCAAGATCGTAGAATTTGTTGATCATGGCGATATCCAGATCCATGGGACATGGCTTGCAGTGTCCGCAGTAGGTGCACTGTCCCCTGCAGGAATGGAGCGGGGCGGAGGCGATGACGGAGGCATAATCCTTCTCATCGTCCGTTGCGCTCTCATAGGCTGCCGCCGCATCGATCTGTTCTGCTGTATCATAACCGCACAGTATGGAGCATACACCCGGCCTGGTGAGGGCATAATGAATGCACTGAACCGGGGTGAATGCCGCTCCAAAAGGAGATCTGGCAGCGTCAAAGAGATTTCCTCCGAAGAAACCTTTCATTACAGTGATCCCTACATTCTTCTCTTCGCACAGGCTGTACAGTGCAGCTCTCTCCGGATCGATTCCGCTCAGGCTCTGATCATCATAGTCTCCGAACATCGTCTCGATGTTTTCACTTGCAGGCTTCATGTCAAAAGCAGGATTGATGCTGAACAGGATCATCTCTATGAATCCGGACTCCACTGCCATCTTCGCGATTCTCGGATTATGGGTGCTCAGGCCGATATGACGGATGATTCCCTTATCATGCAGCTCGTGTACATAATCAATATAGGCTGTATTCATGCAGGTATTCCAGTCTTCCATGGAATCTACATAATGGATCATCCCAAGATCAATATACCCGCCGCCGATTCTTTTCAGCAGGTCCTCGAAAGCGGGTTTCACATAATTCATATCCCTGGTGCGCACATACTGTCCGTTCTGCCAGGTGGAACCGATATGTCCCTGGACGATCCATTCATCCCGCGCGTCCGCGATTCCTTTTCCGATGATATCCCTGGATTTCGGATCCGCCATCCAGCAGTCGATGATATTGATTCCCTTGCTGTGCGCGTACTGAATCAGCCGGATTCCTTCTTCCTCCTCATGCCTCTCCAGCCATTCGCCGCCGAAACCGACTTCACTGACCATAAGTCCGGTCTTCCCGAGAATTCGTTTCTTCATTCTGTGCTCTCCTTTCTTCTGTTCCTGTCTCTTTCTCTCATAATCGTGTGCCGCGCAGATCTCCTGCTCTTCTGCACCTTTTCCCCTTATTCTATAGGAAACGAACAAACGTATGCTTTATGGGCGTTTCCTGCGCCGGATTTTGGCGGCTGCAAGCCGGCCTTCCGCTCTGCTGCACCTTTTCCCTGATTATAAAACTGACATGCTTCCTT
>CAMOXX010000131.1 GCA_946629475.1 uncultured Blautia sp.
TCCTTGACCCACTGCTCAAAGGCAACGACATATTTGGCCATATCCCAGACCTTTTCGATGGTTCCGCCGCCCTCGATATCGAAGGTGTCAAGAATATCCTGAGCCTTGGCGCGGATGGCGTCCTCATCGGTGATATTGTCGGCGATTGCCCACATTTTTTCCCAGTCAAACTGTTTGGTATAGAGCCACATACGGTGGTACAGATTGGTTTCGTCGATATAAAGATCCATCATGCCGGGATACGGCCTTCCGATCTGGGCAAGATTGGTATCACGGAAACGCCTTCTGACCTGTGCTGCGCGGCACCAGTCCTCGATTTCGGCCTGGACATAGGGGTCGCCGCCTTCCACAACACCGGTGATGACCGCGTGGCGTTTTCCGGCACGCTCAAGGTCAGCCACCATTTCGCCTACAGCACCGCAGGCATACAGTTCACCGAGCCATGTCGGTGTATCTGTTGTTGCATATTCCGGAGCGCGTTTCTTCTGTACGTTTACCAGCACGACAGGAACATCAAGATCCCTTACCGCAGGCAGCATGTTGTAAGAAGTAGCGTAGGTGAGAAGCTGCAGGATTACCAGATCGACATCAGCTGTGCGGAATTTATCCCCGGCAGCCATCGAGAGTTCCTTGGTTGTTACGATTCCGCCGTCAATCAGCTCAACGGTATCCGGAATGGTTTTTTTGAATGCTTCATACTGGCCTTCGAATTCCGGAACGAGAGAGGGAAACTGCGGAAGATACGCGCCAAGCGCAATTGCGAATACACCGACTCGTGCTTTAGTATTAACTAACATACAGATACCTCCTATTTAGTGATGCTTCTATTATATAATAAGGGTTTGTGAAAAACAACCGTTTTCATGCCTTTGAGGGCAGGAACTTCGTGTGTTTTTTCCGATAAGGCATGCAGAGGTCGCTTGTAAATTGTTCCGGAATCATGTATGATGGGGCTGTAGTAAAGCTGGACTTGAATCTGATAGGAAGGACAAGGAAGGAATTTATGAAAAGAATGATCCGGTGCGAGGCAGTAATGGTTTTGCTCGTTTTACTTGCCTCTCCGGGCTGTCCTGTTTATGCGGAAGAAAATGGGGACAGCGTGTACACGGAGAACGAATGGAATTATGTAGAAGCGTCTCTGGATATTTCAGACGGAATTCCAGAGGATGCGTCCGGCAGGCTCCTTGCAATCAGGGAGGCCGGAAAGCTGACGGTAGCTACGGAGCCCTACTATGCTCCGCAGGAGTTTATCGATCCTGATCTGTCCGGGCAGGAGAAGTATCAGGGAGCCGATATGGAACTTGCGCGGCGGATTGCAGAGCGCATGGGCGTGGAGCTGGAGATCGTCCCTCTGGAGTTTACAGAAGTGCTCGCCTCGGTCGAGGATGGGCTTTATGACCTGGCAATCTCCGGGCTTGCATACACCCCGGGCAGGGCCGGAAAGCTGGAGCTCTCCAAAGGGTACTATTTTGTTGATGGAGAAGAGGCCAACGGCCTGCTGGTGCGAAAAGAGACCCTGCCTGCGGTCCGCAGTCTGGAGGATCTGAAAGGGTGGAACATCGTCGCTCAAAAGGGATCCCTGCAGGAATCGCTGGGGGCGGAGAACATCCTTGTGTATCATGAGTTCCGCCGTGTCCCGTCGATCGGGGAGGTGTATGACTCTCTGGAATCGGGCAGTTCGGATGCCGGTATCGTGGACATCGAAAATGCCGAAATATATATCCGGAATAATCCGGACTGCGATCTTGCCGTTGTTCCGGGAATCCGTTTTTCGATGGATGAGCAGTTCAAGGGCGACAGGGTCGCCGCGAAAAAGGATGAGATCATGCTGATCTGCTTTGTGAACGGTGTGATTGACGAAGTGGTGGAATCAGGGGAATACCGCGAATGGTTTGAAAAATATACGGCATATGCCGCGGACCTGGGACTCTGACCGGATGATCTGATCTGCTTCGGGAGGTGAAGTGAATGAAAAAGTGGAAGACCTGGCAGATTTTCCTTTTCACGGTCCTGTGCATACTTCTCAATCTTGGAGGAAGGATGGCTTTGAACCGGCTGAACTGGATGTTCTGGATGGATTCCTTCGGGACGGCTTTGTCGGCATACCTGGGAGGACCGGTCTGCGGGTGCATTGTGGGTGTTACCGGGAATCTCATCACCGGCATGATCAATCATACATCCTATGCATATGCGCTTACCAGCATAATCATCGGGACCATTGTAGGCCTGGCGGCGAAAAAGGACTACCTCTCCACATGGCTCGGAACCATGACAATCAGTGCAGTCACGGCACTGGGTTCCCTTTTGGTTTCGGTGCCGATCAACGTTTTGCTTTATGGAGGATCCACAGGCAATATGTGGGGAAACGGCGTCGTGAGCTTTTTGGAGGAGCATGGATGGCCCTGGATTCTTGCAGTGATTGTCGGCGCTTTTTATGTTGAATTTGTGGACAAATTTATCACACTGGTGCTGCTTTCTCTGCTGATCAGGATAACCCGGGCTGTGAATAACAGGAGAAGGGGAAAGGGCGGGAAGAACAAGGCGGAGGAATTTGGCCGTGTTTTCAGTGCTGTCCCCATATTTCTGGCACTGGCACTGCCGCTTTGTGCCCGGGATGCCTCGGCGGGAGCGCTTGAAAACGATTCAGTAGACTACAATGACTGCGTGCAGACTGTTTTCAGCAGCGCAAACGGGCTTCCGAGCGGGGAAGCCAACGATATAGCTGAAACCAATGACGGAATTCTGTGGGTCGGGACGTACGCCGGCCTGTACCGGTATAACGGCAGGGAGTTCCGGTGGATGGATGAGTATGATTCAGTGCACAATGTGAACTGCCTCTATGTCGATGAGGAAGGAAGACTCTGGATCGGAACCAATGACAACGGCCTGTCCATCTGCATCAATGAGAAAATTGAAAATGTGATTGACCAGTTGCACGGGCTGCCCTCCAATTCGGTACGGTCGATCGTGCGCGGCTCCGACGGCTTTTACTATGTGGGAACCGCCAGCAGCATGCAGATTCTGTCACTGAACAACGGGCTGAAAAAAGTCGGAACGCTTCGGGAACTCAACAATGTGGACAAGACGGCGGCGGATGAAGAAGGACACGTCGCGGCAGTCACTACTGACGGGAGACTTTTTCTGCTTGGAGGCGGGCAGATCCTCAGCTCCCTCCAGCTTTCGGCAGAAGAGACATTCACCTGCTGTACCTTTGATCCGGAGGGGTATCTTCTTGTCGGTACATCAGGGCCCCATATTTACACCTTTGACATATCCACCGGGCATTTTGTGACCAGAAGAGTGAGCCGGTGCAAAACCCTCTACGGCTTCAACGACCTCTATTTCCTTGAGAACGGTGAGATGTTCACTGCGGCGGAGAACGGGATCGGCTATTTTGACGTGAACCGCACATTTTATGTGGTGAATGCCAATGAGTTTAACAACTCGGTGGACAATATTCAGGTCGACTACCAGGGCAACCTGTGGTTTACATCCTCCCGGCTCGGTCTGCTCAGACTCGCGCAGTCGGCCTTTAAGGATGTATACAGCACGGTCGGAATGGAGGGCCGGGTTACAAATACAGTGACCAGATGGCAGAACAGCTATTATATCGGGACGGACAACGGGCTTGATATCATTGACAGCGGCTGCCGCACACAGATCACAAACGAACTGTCGGAGAAGCTGGCCGGAACCCGGATCCGCTGCATTACAACGGATGAATCGGGGACTCTGTGGATCTGTACCTACGGAAAAGGCCTTATGGAGGTAGAAGAGGACGGTACGGAGCATTACTACAACACAGACTCCGGAACCGAGAGCAATAAATACCGGGTTGGAATAGCGCTTTCTGACGGGACTTTCCTGGCCGCGGGTGACAAGGAGCTGGACTGGATATCCGGACATGAAGTGACAAAAAGAATCCTGTTTTCCGACAGCCAGATTCGTTCCGTAATTCTGACGCTCACGGAGCTTGACGATGGCCGGATCCTCGCCGGGACCGACGGGGACGGGCTTGCGGTAATCGAGGACGGGACGGTCACGGGCATACTTACCCGAAGCAAAAACGGTCTCAGCTCCGATGTGATTCTGCGCACCGTCAGGGATCCGAAATCCGAGGGTGTTTTTCTGGTGACCAGCAACGGGCTGTGTTTCCTGGAGGAGGATTTCAGCATCCGTACCATCGACAATTTTCCTTACTTTAACAACTATGACATCTGGGTAAAGAACAGCGATACGCTGTTTGTGCTTTCCAGCGCAGGAATCTATGTGGTGAGCCGGGGAGACCTGGTGAACGATACAGAGAATATGAACTGCGATCTTCTGGACTCCCGAAAAGGGCTGAACAGCGCGCTTACAGCCAATTCCTGGAATTATTCCGATGACAACGGGAACCTTTTCCTGTCGTGCGACCGGGGCATTTTTATTATGGATTCGGACCGCTATGCGATATCGACGAGATCCTACCGGATGAACCTGAATGCGATCCGCCTGGACAATATGCCTTACAAGCCGAGACGGAGCAGCGTGATCCAGGTGGGGAGGGGCGTCAGAAGAATCGAGCTTTTCCCGGAGATCATCAACTATTCTGTCGAGGATCCCAATGCGGGATACTTTATGGAGGGCATCGATGAGGAGTGGAACATCATGCCGCAGAGCGAGCTTTCCAGCATTGTATACACAAACATCCCGGGAGGCACGTACCCCCTGCATATCGCCGTGTTTGACGACAGCGGGGAGAATATCCTTGAGGAACGTGTTTTTCAGGTGATAAAGGAAAAGGAAATCTACGACGAGAAATGGTTTCTTGTATATATCCTGATTGTTGCCATGGCGTTTGTGGGCTGGGTTCCGTGGTTTTTCATGCAGCGGGCGCTCGAACGCGCGCGCCAGAAAATCCAGATGGGCAACGAGACCATCATGGCGATCGCCAATACTGTTGATGCGAAGGATGCCAGCACAAGCCAGCATTCCTACCGTGTTTCCGTATACGCGGTTCAGATTGCCCGCCGGATGGGATTCAAGGAGAAGGAATGCGAAAACCTGAGACAGGCTGCCCGGATGCATGACATCGGGAAGATCGGAATCCCCGACAGGGTGCTGAACAAGCCGGGCAGGCTGACCGATGAGGAGTACGCGGTCATGAAATCCCATGTGACCCGCGGCGGCGAAATCCTGAAGGGATTTACCCTGATTGAGCATGTTGTGGAGGGAGCCTTGTATCACCATGAGCGCTATGACGGAAAGGGATACCCGAACGGGCTGAAGGGCGAGGAGATTCCGCTGTACGGCCGGATTATTGCCGTTGCGGATGCGTTCGATGCCATGACGGCAAACCGTGTGTACCGAAAGCAGATGGACCTGGATTATGTGCTGGGTGAGATGCGGAAGGGGCGCGGAACGCAGTTTGACCCGCAGTTCGTGGATATTCTGCTTCAGCTGATTGAGGAAGGAGAGATCGACGTCCAGGCAATGTACTCGACGATGCCGACAAAGGACGATGTCGAAGCCTCCGGAAAACAGGAGGGCGGTTCATGAAAAAGGTTTATATCACGACACTTGTCGCTTCCTTCATGGTTTTTCTTGTTTTTGGCTTTTGCTTTTCATTTGGAAGGCAGACCGCCGGGAACGGCTCGGTCCGCGTGGGGTTTATCTATGAGAGTGACGGAAGCACTCCGTACACCTACAACTTTTCTCTTGCCGAGGAAGCCCTGATGGAGACATATCCCGGAAGAGTGGAAATCTATTCGCACAGCAATGTGCGGAATGATGATACCGCGGAACCGCTCGAAGAACTGGTCCGGAACGGATGCGGGATTATTTTTACGGACGGCTACAGCAGCCAGTTCCGGGCGGCGGCGGAAAAGCATCCGGAGGTAGAATTCTGCCAGGCTTCTTTTCAGGGAGCGATGGCTGGGAATCCACCCGAAAACTATCATACCTTTAAGGGAGAAGCCTATCAGGGAAGGTACGTCAGCGGTATTGTCGCCGGACTGAAGCTCTCCGAGATGATTCAGAACAGGGTGATCCGGGAGGATGAGGCCCTTGTGGGATATGTGGCAGCTTTTCCGACCGATGAGGTGATTTCCGGTTATACGGCATTCCTTTTGGGCGTGCGCTCGGTATGCCCATCTGCCGTCATGCGGGTAAAATATATCAATACATGGGGCAGCTTCAGCCTTGAGAAAAAAACTGCCGAGGAGCTGATCGATGAGGGGTGCCGCATGATCTGCCAGCATACCGACACGATCGGGCCGGCGGTTGCCTGTGAGGATGGTTTTATCAGGCATCCGGTTTATCATGTGGGCTACAACAAAAATATGATCGATGTTGCCCCGTCCACCTCGCTCACAAGCACCTGCATCAACTGGACGCCCTATATTGTGGATGCTGTCGGGGCGGTTCTGGAAGGGAAAAAGATCGAGGAGACAGTTCCCGGGAAGGTCCACGGGAATGACATGAGTGCGGGCTTTGACCTGGGATGGGTGGAGATGCTCGAACTGAACACCCAGATCGCGGCTCATGATACGCAGGAGCAGGTGGACCGGGCGATCGAAGGGCTGAAAAAAGGCAAAATTCAGGTGTTTAAAGGAGACTATACCGGAGTGAATCCGCTGGATGAGAGCGATACCATCGACCTGAATCAGGGCTATATTGAGAACCGGGACGATTCGTCCCCGTCCTTTCACTATATTCTGGACGACGTCATAACGGTGGAGAAGTAGTGTAACTGCATTCCTCGTTTGGGGCGTCCATCCGCACCCCTCACTCGGAATGCTGTGCATTCCTCGTTTGGGGCGTCCATCCGCACCCCTCACTCGGAATGCTGTGCATTCCTCGTTTGGGGCGTCCAGAGACGCTTCGCGTCTTGGCCGCCCTCTGCAAGACCCTGATATTTGTCTGAAATGCAAGCATTTCATCCGAAATTTCAGGGTCTTGCAGGGGGTGCGGGACTTTATTAAATTTTAGCGTTGACACGGGGAAAATGATGTAATATAATGACTCAATGTGGCGTGAAGCGCGCGTCCCTTGTGCCAAAGCCCCGGCAGAGCGGACGAATGAGCGGTTTCGGACATTTCCGCGGTTGCGTTTCAGTCGGCCCATGAAAGATATTAAACGGCGGAAGGCCGCCTGTTTTTAGAGTGGCTTATTGATTGATTACTGGGAGGTTATACCATGAAAACCTATATGGCAAATCCGGATAAAATTGAGAGAAAATGGTATGTTGTGGATGCGGAAGGCTGTACTCTCGGCCGTCTTGCTACAGGCATTGCCACTGTCCTGAGAGGAAAGAACAAACCGCAGTTCACACCGTTTGTTGATACAGGCGATTATGTCATCGTTGTCAATGCGGACAAAATCAAAGTTACCGGCAAAAAGCTGGAACAGAAGATTTACTACAGACATTCCGAGTATGTTGGCGGAATGAAGGAAACCACACTGAAAGAAATGCTTGCAAAGAAACCTGAGAAGGTTGTAGAGCTTGCAGTCAAGGGTATGCTTCCGAAAGGACCTCTTGGAAGAGAAATGTACAAGAAACTTTTCGTTTATGCAGGACCGGAGCACAAACATGCAGCTCAGAAGCCTGAAGTTCTTACATTTT
>CAMOXX010000132.1 GCA_946629475.1 uncultured Blautia sp.
TCTGACTGTCACCGGATATGAGTTTTTCAATCTGAACGGCGACAACGAAGTCGGATACTTTTATGTGGCCAAAGGCAAAATCGGCTTGAACGCATGCAACACCCGAAACATTACCGCTGATATGGAATTTCTGGATCACGAAACCGGGAGGGCAGTATCACTGAAGGGCTATGCCACTTTTTCCGATATTGATATTTCCCAGTCTGTTTCGATTCTGAGCCCGGTGGACAATGTCTATGTAGATAAAAACTGTGCCCTGTACAAGGATCCGGCAAGCATGACCTTTACGGCTCCGTTTACCGCCAGCAGGGTAGGGTCGGTGGTCAATGACCCCGACAGGGAATACTGGGTTCAGGTGAACTATACCGGAACCCATCTCAAATTCCGGTTTGGCTCCGCTTATGAACAGTATGTTTTTGCAGACAGCGGTCTCAACATTTCCGGCGAGGCGAGAGATATCTGGAACAAATCATACTCCGGCAATCCTGCAGATTATTCCATCGAACATGACGGAGGGCTGCTGCACCAGAGCTGGCAGGGCCTCCACTACAGGAGACTGGGGCGGATTTCCATTCCTCCGGTCAGCAAGACGGTGTCCGATCAGGATGAAAAAGATGTGACGGACAACCGGCTGAAAGAGGATGAGCTGAATTACACCTACACGCTGTCGCACAATGTGCCGGCCGAATCCTCAGAATATTATTACTCGTCCTACAAGGTGAGTGATGTGTTCGAAAACGGTCTGATCATCCAGAGCGCCGGTATCCGGGTTCATGATGACGCCGGCGCGGATGTGACGGAACGCTTTGATATCAGCGTTTCCGGTCAGAGAGTGGATTTCAGCGGGAAAGCTGTTTTTCTGGCGCACAGCTCATTTTACGACAACAATTACCATTACACTGTTCCGGTTACGATCCGGGACGTAAGCCTTCTGGAGCATAAGGACGGCGAGGATCGCGTTATTTACAACAAATGTACTGCGGGCTTCACCAGGCCATCCGGACCGGAGGAGAAAACCAGCAATACAACCACAACAAGAATCCGCATCCCGTACTCCTTCGGAGATATCACAATCACCAAGCGGATTCTCGAAAAAGATATCGTGTGGGCTCACGGAAATCCGACCTTCCTGTTCTGTGCGGAGGGCACGGATGAAAAGGGAGTCAGGCACAGGTACGAGGAATATATCTGTTTTTCCCGCGGGAAATACTCCGTAAACAGCGGCTATGCAGTGCTTTCGACAACAATCCGCCACGTGCCGGCAGGCGTCTACCGGGTCTGGGAGCTCCCGGTCATCGATTATTATCTTACCGGTGCGCAGGCTTTGACATCCAATATGACAATTACGCGTGTGAGCGACCCCGGGCGGGGAAAAGATCCCTCCCAGGTGGCCTACGGCAGCTGCACGCTTACAAGAACGAATCCGAATGCGGGAATCGCGTTCACCAATGCAAAGGGAGATTATCACGGGCTTCGCCACACCAGTGTAGTCCAGAACAATATTCCGGTTGCATTTGACACGAAAAGTTAAAACCATTATGATATAAGAAGCGTTGAGCGAAGATTACAGAACGAAAGAGGAACAGTTTTAATGAACAATCACAGCGGATCTGCCGCAGGGCAGGCAGCGGACAAAGGAGGCGGGATTCCCGAAATCCCGAATACAAACATCAGCGAAACAGAATTACAGCTGAAATATATAGAAGCGTGCAAAGACCTGATCCGGGAACAGTACCCGGAAGGCCTGAGATATTTTATCCAGAACGAAGGCTGTCAGATGAATAACCTGCAGACCGAGACGGTTGCAGGTATGATCCGTGACATGGGCTGTGTATCTGCAGACAGTGAGACGGATGCGGATGTTGTAATATTCAACACCTGCACCGTCCGGGAAAATGCAAATCAGAAAATATACGGCAGACTGGGGCGGCTGAAAAGCATCAAGCGTTCCCGCCCGGATCTGAAAATCGTCCTTTTCGGATGTATGATGCAGGAGGAGCATGTGGTCGCCAAAATCCGGGAAAGCTACCGGTTTGTGGACCTTGTGTTCGGAACCCACAATATGCATAAATTCCCCGAGCTGTTTTATCACTCGCTGCAGTCCGGCGGCCAGATCATTGATATCTGGACCGACACGGACCAGATCATCGAAGGCCTTCCGTGTGACCGCAAATATTCGTTCAAAACCGGCGTAAACATCATGTTCGGCTGCAACAATTTCTGCAGCTACTGCATCGTTCCCTACGTGAGGGGGCGTGAGAAAAGCCGTAAGCCGCAGGCTATCCTGCAGGAGATTGAAGATCTTGCTTCCCACGGCGTGACCGAAGTCATGCTGCTCGGACAGAATGTAAATTCCTATGGCAAAACATTGGATACCCCTGTTACATTCGCGTCCCTGCTCCGTGAGGTTGAAAAGATCGAGGGAATCCGAAGAATACGGTTTATGACCTCGCATCCCAAGGATCTCTCGGATGAGCTGATCGAAGTGATGGCATCGAGCAGTAAAATCTGCCATCATCTGCATCTGCCGATGCAGTCCGGAAGCAGCCGGATCCTGAAAAAGATGAACCGTCATTATGATAAGGAAAGATACCTGGATCTGGTATCGAAAATCCGCACGGCGGTTCCCGATATATCATTGACAACGGACATCATCGTCGGTTTTCCCGGTGAGACGGAAGAGGATTTTTGCGACACGCTGGACGTCGTCGAAAAATGCGGCTTTGATACCGCATTCACCTTCATCTATTCCAAACGCACCGGAACACCCGCTGCCTCGATGGAGGGACAGATTCCCGAGGATGTCGTTAAGGAACGTTTCGGCCGGCTTCTCGATCTGGTACAGAAGAAGGGAAGAGAAAGGTCCGGCCGTTTTACCGGCACTGTACAGGAGATTCTGGTCGAGGAGGAAAACCGTGAGAAGGGCCTCCTGACCGGCCGGACGGGCTATAATCTGCTGGTTCATTTTCCCGGCGACCCGTCCCTGATCGGATCCTACGTGAAGGTGCGAATGGACGAATGCAAAGGCTTCTATTATTTTGGAAGTATTCTGGAGGAAAACAGTTAAAATGGCATTATCACCGATGATGCAGGAATATATAAAGACAAAGGAGCAATACAAGGACTGTATCCTTTTCTACCGTCTCGGGGATTTTTACGAGATGTTCTTCGACGATGCCCTGACAGTCACCAAAGAGCTTGAGCTCACTCTGACGGGAAAGGACTGCGGGCTCGAGGAGCGTGCCCCGATGTGCGGCGTGCCGTACCATGCGGCCGAGACATACATTGCAAAGCTGATCGAGCGCGGCTACAAGGTGGCCGTGTGCGAGCAGGTGGAGGACCCCAAAAAAGCGAAAGGGCTGGTGAAGCGCGAAGTTATCCGGATTGTCACACCCGGTACAACGATCGACGCGGTCTCGCTCGACGAATCAAAGAACAATTTCCTGATGTCGGTCTGCTATACAGCGGACCGCTTCGGCTGTGCAGTGGCAGACATCACAACGGGAGACTGCTATGTGACGGAGCTGGACTCTCTTACGAAGCTGAATGACGAGATCAACAAGTACGCGCCGAAGGAAATCATATGCAACGAGCCTTTTGAGATCAGCGGAGCCGATTTAACCGACCTGAAGGACAGGCTGGGCATCAGCATATTCACCCAGCCCAGTCATTATTATGATGATGAGATATGCCGACGGACCCTGATGGATCATTTTCATGTCGGTACCCTCGACGGTCTGGGGCTGGCGGATTGTCCGGTTGCCGTGATTGCGGCAGGAGCCCTGTTCCAGTACCTGCAGGAAACGCAGAAGACGGCTCTCCGGCAGATGACCGGCATCCGCCCCTATACTTCGGACACCTTTATGGTGATCGACAGCTCAAGCCGGCGGAACCTGGAGCTGGTCGAGACGCTCCGTGAAAAGAAAAAGAGAGGCTCCCTGCTCTGGGTTCTTGACAAGACCAAAACCGCGATGGGGGCAAGGACACTGCGTTCCTATGTAGAACAGCCGCTGATCGACAGGGATGAAATCGAAAAAAGGCTGGAAGCGGTGGAAGAGCTGAACGCTCAGCCGATGCTGCGGGACGAGATCCGCGAATATCTCGGTCCGGTTTACGATCTCGAAAGACTGATCAGCCGGATCACCTACCAGTCCGCCAATCCGAGAGACATGGTGGCCTTTTCATCCTCGCTGGAGATGCTTCCGCATATTAAGAATCTCCTCAGGGAGTTTTCTTCTCCTCTTCTGAAGAATCTGAATGAGGACATGGACAGCCTGGAGGATCTCTGCGCCATGGTAAAGAGTGCGGTCTGTGATGAACCTCCCATTGCCCAGAAGGAGGGCGGAATCATCCGGGAAGGCTACAATGAGGATGTGGACAAATACAGGCGTTCCCGCACGGACGGCAAATTGTGGCTTTCCGAGCTGGAAGCCAAAGAGCGGGAGAGTACGGGAATCAAGAACCTCCGGATCAAATTCAACCGGGTGTTCGGATATTCCTTCGAAGTGACCAACAGCTTCCGTTCGATGGTTCCGGAGCATTTTGTGCGCAAGCAGACGCTCACCAACGCGGAGCGGTACATCACGCAGGAGCTGAAGGAGCTCGAGGACATGATCCTCGGGGCGGAGGACAAGCTTAACGCTCTGGAGTATGAGCTTTTCTGTGAAGTACGGGAAAAGGCCGCCGGCGAAGTGGTGCGCATTCAGAAGACCGCCAAAGCAGTGGCAGCCCTTGACGTATTTGCCTCCCTGGCCCTGGTCGCCTCCCGGAATCAGTATGTCAGGCCGAAAATCAACACAAAGGGAATCATTGATATCCGTGACGGACGCCATCCTGTGGTGGAGCAGATGATCGAAAATGACATGTTCATCGCCAATGACACCTATCTGGATCAGGGCAAAAAGCGGGTTTCCATCATTACAGGACCAAACATGGCCGGAAAATCGACCTATATGCGGCAGAGCGCCCTGATTGTGCTGATGGCGCAGATCGGGAGCTTCGTCCCGGCATCCAGGGCAAACATCGGAATCGTTGACCGGATTTTTACCCGGGTGGGGGCATCCGACGACCTGGCCAGCGGCCAGAGTACGTTTATGGTCGAAATGACCGAGGTAGCAAACATCCTCCGGAACGCGACATCCCGGAGCCTTCTGATTCTGGACGAGATCGGGCGCGGAACCAGCACGTTCGACGGACTCTCCATCGCCTGGGCCGTCATTGAGCATATCAGCAGCACAAAGCTCTGCGGGGCAAAAACGCTTTTTGCGACGCACTACCACGAACTGACGGAGCTGGAAGGCAAGATTCCCGGCGTAAACAATTACTGCATTGCCGTCAAGGAGCGGGGCGATGATATCGTTTTCCTTCGAAAGATCGTAAAGGGCGGCGCTGACAAGAGCTACGGTATCCAGGTCGCAAGGCTTGCCGGTGTTCCCGACTCGGTGATCAACCGGGCAAAGGAGCTGGTGGAGGAGCTTGCTGGCGCAGACATCACCGCCGCAGTCAAGGATCTGGCTTCCGTTCCGGCCAAAAAGAAGGTCAGGTATGACCAGGTGGATATGGGACAGATGTCACTTTTTGATACCGTGCAGGACAATGATATCATAAAAGAGATACAGGAACTGGAGATCGGGAACATGACACCCATGGAATCCTTGAATTACCTGTACAATCTGCAGAACAGAATTAAAAACCGGTGGTAAAATGAACGAAATTCAAGTACTGGACCAGAACACAATCGATAAAATAGCCGCGGGGGAGGTTGTAGAGCGGCCTTCCTCCGTAGTAAAAGAGCTGGCAGAAAACGCGATCGACGCAGGTGCGACTGCCATCACTGTGGAAATCGCAGACGGCGGGAAAAAGCTGATCCGGATCACCGACAACGGATCTGGAATCCCGTCTTCGCAGGTGCCCCTGGCGTTTCTGCGCCACGCAACCAGCAAAATCCGCAGTGTCTCAGACCTCTACAGTATTGCGTCCCTGGGCTTTCGCGGCGAAGCGCTGTCCAGCATAGCAGCGGTCGCCCAGGTGGAGCTGATTACCCGGACTTCTTCGGCGATGTCCGGGACAAGATATCTGATCAGCGGCGGAAAGGAAGAAAAGCTTGAAGAAACCGGCGCACCGGAAGGAACCACCTTCCTGGTGCGCAACCTCTTTTTTAACACACCTGCGCGGAGCAAGTTTTTAAAGTCCGATACGACCGAGGCCAATTACATCAGTGCGCTCATGGAGCAGCTGGCTCTGTCGCACCCGGAAATCTCTTTCAAATATATCCAGAACCGCCAGGTAAGGCTTCACAGCTCCGGCAACTGTAACCGGAAGGAAGTGATCTACAGCATTTACGGGCGGGATATCACAAAGCAGCTGCTGGAAGTATCCTGCGAGACGGATTTCATGAAGGTGACCGGGTTTATCGGAAAGCCTGAGATCGCCCGCGGGAACCGGTCCTTCGAGAATTACTACATCAATGGCCGCTTTGTGCGTGACAAGATCATTGCAAAGGCGATTGAGGACGGGTACAAAGGATTCCTCATGCAGCACAAATTTCCGTTTGTATCGCTGGAAATCGAGATGGACGGTAATGAACTTGATGTAAATGTCCATCCCTCCAAGATGGAGGTGCGTTTTGCCCGGGGAGCTGAGGTCTACGAGGCAATCAGCCGGATGATCCATGACGCGCTGTCCGGGAAAACTCTGATCCCGGCTGTGAACGCAGGGAAGGAAGAGCGGACTGTGCAGCCTGTTTTGCGTGAGAAGCCTGCTGCCTTCCCGGAGCCTTTTGAGGCATTGCGAAGAAGAGAGAACCCGGAAAATCAAAAAAACGGGGATGTCCCGCAGCGACCCGGTGTCAGGCCCGACAGAAGAACACATGAGCCCCTGGAAGCGGACCGAGTGCAGGAAGGCAGCAAAGACCTCCCGGGCATCGGTGAGGACAGAGGGGCAGTAAACTACAGAGATGTTCTGTCGCAGGCAGAGAACCAGCTGTTTGCAGGCAGACTTGCAGACGCGGCCAGCGGCCATGCGGCTTCCGAAGCATATACAAACCCTGCAGAATCGGCAGGTGCCAAGATGCAGCCTGCAGGCTCTGCACTGCCTTCAAATCCAGCAGCACCTCCTGCAGGTTCTGCAGAACCGGCCGGTGCCGGAGCAAATGCTCCCTGGGAATCAGCTTCTGAAGAATTCGAAGACAGTGAAACCTCCGAATACACGTTCACGCTTGAGCATGCAGAATTGCCGACCCTTACATTTGAACTGTCTGCAGAAGAGATTCAGTACGGAGAATCCCTGACTGTCTCAGTTTCTCCTTCAGACGCTGAACAGTGGTTCCTTGGATATGGCATTTTCAATATTCAAACAGATGAGCATATAGAAAGTGCTGTTGGAGGCATTACAAATTCTGTAGCCGGAACCTATACCGGAAACATGGTAGGAAGGTATGAATATCGTGTCTATGGGTGTTTCAATGGCGTCTGGTCCAAAGAAGCCACCTTTACTTTCCGTGTTCTCCCGCATGATTATACGGATCCTCCAAAGCTGACCTATCAGGGAAAGGAAATCTCAGGCACGCTCTCACTGACCCCTTCAGATCC
>CAMOXX010000133.1 GCA_946629475.1 uncultured Blautia sp.
CCAGGAATTTTTCCGCCCCCAGATCCGCGCCGAAGCCGGCTTCCGTAATCGTATAATCCGCAAGCTTCAGGCAGAGCCGGGTTGCCGTGACGGAATTGCATCCGTGCGCGATATTCGCAAAGGGGCCGCCGTGTACGATCGCCGGAACATGCTCCAGAGTCTGCACGAGGTTCGGCTTCAGCGCATCCTTCAGGAGTGCCGCCATCGCGCCTTCTGCATGCAGATCCCCTGCCGTTACCGGTTTCTGCTCGGACGGCTTACCGTAAGTATAGCCGATAATAATTCTGGCAAGACGCTGCTTCAGGTCTGTTATATCCGCCGCCAGGCACAGAACCGCCATGATCTCGGATGCAACCGTGATATCATAGCCGTCCTCCCGCGGGGTTCCGTTTACTCTGCCGCCAAGGCCGTCAACCACATTCCTGAGCTGCCGGTCGTTCATATCGACGCAGCGTCTCCAGGTGATTTTGCGCGGGTCAATATTCAACGCGTTTCCCTGGTAAATGTGATTGTCGATCATGGCCGCCAGCAGGTTGTTTGCTGCTCCGATGGCGTGAAAATCACCCGTGAAATGCAGGTTGATATCTTCCATCGGCACGACCTGGGCATATCCGCCGCCCGCCGCGCCGCCTTTGATTCCGAAAACCGGGCCAAGCGAAGGTTCCCGGAGCGCAATCATCACGTTCTTTCCGATCTTCTGAAGCGCGTCGCCGAGGCCGACTGTTGTAGTCGTCTTTCCTTCCCCTGCGGGAGTAGGATTGATCGCTGTTACCAGAATCAGCTTTCCATCCGCCCGGTCGGTCTCTTTTAACAGGCTGTAATCTATTTTTGCCTTGTATTTTCCGTACTGCTCAAGATACTGATCCGCGATCCCTGCCTTTTTCGCGATTTCGGTGATCGGGAGCATTTCACAATCCTGCGCAATTTCAATATCGCTTTTAAATCCCATGTTCTCCTCCGTTCTGTTGTGATGTCACAGCTGAAAAGTCACAGACATGATACCATAATGCGCCATGAATTTCTATATAAAGTTATTCCGAATAGTAGTAAAAATGTAACAATATTGAACCGAAAGATTCATATTTCTATGGTATGATATAAAAATTGAACAAGGGGGAACATTCCATTGATACAAACAGTTTTATTAAACAACAATATCCGTATGCCGCTTCTCGGGATCGGAACAAATAATATATCAGATGAAAAAGCCGTGATGACAATTGTCAATTCCGCGGTAACGGCCGGCTGCCGCATGATCGACACCGCTTCCTTTTATAAAAACGAGGAATATGTCGGGGCAGCCATCG
The DNA here is from genome assembly GCA_946629475.1 of uncultured Blautia sp. GTDB lineage: Bacteria > Bacillota > Clostridia > Lachnospirales > Lachnospiraceae > Blautia_A. The sequence continues at coordinate 1,308 of CAMOXX010000133.1, forward strand.
CAAAATGCCAGGTTCCGCGCCGCGATCTTTTTGTCATCTCAAAAGTCTGGAACACAGCCCAGCGGCTCGGCGACACGGCCGGAGCTTTTGCCCGCAGCCTGGAGCGCCTGCATCTGAATTATGTGGATCTGTACATGATTCACTGGCCCGTACCCGGGTGCTTTCCCACCACCTGGAGGGAGCTCGAAAAGCTGTACTCTTCCCGTGTTGTGCGTTCGATCGGAGTCAGCAATTTTGACATCCGGCATCTGGAAGCTCTCCGGAAATCCTCCGGTATTATCCCGGCAGTCAACCAGATCGAGTGTCATCCGCTGAATTACAACAAGGATCTGGTCGAGTACTGTCAGGCACAGGGGATTCATGTACAGGCCTGCGCTCCCCTGGCAGGAGGCGCATGTCTCGATGAGGACATCATCTGTGTCATTGCAACCAAATACGGCCGGACGCCGGCCCAGATCGCACTGCGCTGGGCAATTCAAAAAGGCTTTTCCGTGATTCCCGGATCAGGGAATGTTGATCACATCCGCGCGGATGCCGATATATTCGGTTTTTCCATCGAGGAGGAGGATATGGCGATCCTCGACACCATGAACTGCGGCAAACGAACGATAGAAGTCCCGGAAGATCTGAGGGATATTCCATTTTAAAAGAGGCAGCGTTTTACATTCGATTCAGCCGGAGTGCTGAAGAACTGCAAAAAAGAAGGGGCGATTCCCGTTTGGGAACCGTCCCTATATCATTACCACGGAAGCATCGGCGCTTCCACCTTTTTATCCCGCAGCATCAGGTCGCTCACCGCTTCCTTTGCCGCCTTCCCTTCAAACAGAACTTTGCATACCTCCGATACGATCGGCATCTCAACCTCGTATTTCTCGGAAAGCTGCTTCGCCGCCTTAGCCGAGTACACCCCTTCTACCACCATCTTAACTTCCTTCATGGCCTCATCCATGGTGTATCCTTTTCCCAGTAAAAAGCCTGCTTTCCGGTTCCGGCTGTGCCGGCTTGCACAGGTGACGATCAGATCCCCGATCCCCGAAAGCCCGTAAAATGTTTCCTGACGGGCGCCCATTCTGGTTCCGAGCCTTGAAATCTCGGCAATTCCTCTGGTGATCAGGGCAGCTTTCGTATTGTCCCCATAACCCAGCCCGTCCGCTGTTCCCGCTGCCAGGGCTATCACGTTCTTTAATGCTCCTCCCAGCTCAACCCCCAGCATGTCCGGGGTTGTGTATACGCGGAAAACCGGGCTCATGAAGATTCCCTGAAGATACTCTGCGTCAGCCCTCTCCTTTGCGCTGATGACGCACGTCGTCGGAACACCCCGTCCGACCTCCTCCGCGTGGCTCGGGCCTGACAGGACCGCTGTCACCGACTGCGGAATCTCTTCTTTGATAATCTCGCTCAGCGTCAGAAGTGTATTCTCTTCGATGCCCTTCGCTACGCAGACGATTTTCTGTCCGGGTCTCACATATTCTTTCATGCTGTGTGCGGTGCCCCTGATAAACGGTGAAGGAACGGCCATCACACAGATTTCCGGATCCAGAAGGCAGCTCCGGAGATCTGTGGTAATCCCGATACTCTCCGAAAGGATCACACCTGGCAGCTTATCCGCATGCTCCCTTTTCTCGCGGAGCATGGAGGCTTCTTCCTCAAAACAGGTCCACAGCGTAACATCATGGCCATTGTTCGAGAGCAGTACCGAAAGGGCTGTCCCCCAGCTTCCTGCTCCAAGTATGCTGATTTTTGCCATAGCAGATCATCTCCTCTTTATTTTTTGCCGGAACTAAAGGATAACTTGTTCTCCGTCCCGGACATCAGACGCGAGATATTCGCCCTGTGCCGGTAAATCACCAGAATATAAAGCCCGGAAAACAGGATGTACATCTCCGTAAGATACCTCTGTTCCATATTGAGGCAGCCGGTCTGTCCCAGCACGACAATTGTCACGAAAGCCGCCGTATACGCCGCCAGTGAGCCAAGCGAAACATACTTGGTCAGTATCACTACGCCGATAAAAACAATGCTGATGACGAGCAGCAGCCGCCAGTCAAAGCCGATGCAGAAGCCGAGGGACGCGGCGACGCCCTTTCCTCCCCGGAATTTTAAGTAGAAGGGGAAATTATGGCCCAGAATAGCGCCGGCACCTGCGTACATTTTGAGAAGCGGCAGCATATAGGCATACTGTTTGCCGAACAGTGCAGAAACGACAAGAATGGCGGCCACCGTTTTCAGCGCGTCCACCACCAGAGTGATCAGCCCGGCTTTTTTTCCGTAAACCCGCAGGGCATTTGTGGTACCCGCGTTCCCGCTCCCATGTTTCCTGATATCATCATGAAAAAACCTTCCGATTAAATAACCTGTCTGTATCAACCCAAAGGCATAACCGATCAAAAGGCAAAGCAGACGTACCATCAGTTTTTCTCTCCTCTCTCCCTCACAATAAACTTCAGGGAAGTGCCTTCAAAGCCGAAGGCATCGCGGATCCGGTTTTCCAGATACCGGACATAGGAAAAATGCATCAGCTCCCTGTCATTGACAAACAGTACAAATGTGGGCGGCTTTACGCCAACCTGTGTCATATAATAGATTCTGAGGCGTTTTCCTTTGTCGGACGGCGGCTGCTGCATTGCAACTGCCTCGGTCAGTATTTCGTTCAGAACGCCCGTCCGGACGCGCAGTGTCTGGCTCTCGATCACCTGGTCAATGGCTTCGTAAAGCTTTGGAAGCCTCTGGCCTGTCTTCGCCGAGATAAAGAGGATCTTCGCATAGGGCATGAACGAAAGAACCTGACGGATCTTTTCGGTATGCCTGTAAATCGTCTTGTCGTCCTTCTCCACGGCATCCCATTTGTTGACCGCAATGATGATGCCTTTTCCTCTGTCGTGAGCGATCCCCGCGATCTTGGCATCCTGCTCCGTGACGCCTTCCTCCGCGTCAATCATTATAATGACGATATCTGCCCTCTCCACAGCCGATACCGTCCGGATCACGCTGTAGCGCTCGATATCCTCCTTCACCTTGCCTTTCCTGCGGAGGCCCGCGGTGTCGATAAAGATATATTCATTTCCGTGCCAGGTAATCCGGGTATCCACCGCGTCCCTGGTAGTCCCGGCAATGTCCGAGACGATCACTCTTTCTTCCCCTAAAAGCTTGTTGACGAGGGAGGATTTTCCAACATTCGGTTTTCCGACGATCGCGATTTTCGGAGTTGTGTCCTCCTCCTCTTCGGCAGAATCCTCCGGGAAAAAGCCCGTCACTACATCCAGCATATCGCCGAGACCCAGCATGTTGGCCGATGAGATGGCATACGGCTCCCCGATACCGAGGTTGTAAAACTCGTACACATCCATCTGGTATTTTTCCATCGAATCCACCTTGTTCACGACCAGCACCACCGGCTTGCCGCTCCTGCGCAGCATGTCGGCAACCTTGGAGTCCGAATCCACAAGGCCCTGGCGGACATCCGTCATAAAAATAATCACATCCGCGGTATCGATGGCGATCTGCGCCTGCTCCCGCATCCGCGACAATATAATATCGCCGCTGTCCGGCTCGATTCCGCCTGTATCCACCAGGGTAAAGCTTTTGTCAAGCCATGTAACATCCGCGTAAATCCTGTCGCGGGTCACCCCCGGCGTGTCTTTTACAATCGATATTTTTTCTCCGGCCAGGGCATTGAATAATGTGGATTTCCCGACATTAGGCCTCCCCACTATAGCTACTACCGGTCTGCTCATAACTCTGTCTCCTTTTCTTTTCTCCGCTGCCGTCCATCCCCAGTACGGCCCTCACAAGGTCGGCACCGCTGCTCCCGACAACGAATATATCCGTGTCAAGGGCTTTCTCGACATCGGACACCGTTACATCATCCAGAAAGACGTCCTCCCCTTCCCGCAGCATATTGCCCGAAAGGAAAAGCCGTTTCCCGAAAATTCCATTTTTCAGCTGTTCTGTCAGGTCCCGGCCGGTAATCAGGCCGGAAACCGTAATATTCTCCCCGAAAAAGCGGTTCTCAATCTCCCTGACTTCGATGCTCACATTGGGGTATTTTTTCCGCACCGCCTCCATATGCTGCCTCAGGAACGGGGCCGCCAGCATGCCGCATGCAATCGTCCCGGTCATGGTCCGGTCATCTCCCGGAAGGGTGGAAAGAAATTCTTCAACCTCGGTCTCGAGAAGCCGGATCATGCCGACCCCGTTCTCAAGCTGCAGGTACCCGTCATAGGTCTCCTCCGGCGGCAGCGGTCTGTCCGCCAGGATGTACCACTCATCGGACGCATGCACAAAGTGGATTCCATGCTTTTCCATCATACGCTTCTGCCATGTATGAATCATATCAAGCACCTGTGATGCATCCTCCTTCGTAAACGGTTCCAGAGGGCACAGGCCTTCCCGGTATCTGGTAAGGCCGACCGGGACCACCGACACACTCTGCAGTACGGGGGCATACTCCGACAGCCTGCGGATACTGTTTTCCAGTTCCTCCCCGTCATTGTATCCTTTGCACAGTACAATCTGCCCGTTCATGGCAATCCCGGCTTCGAAAAACCGGTCCGCCTTTGAGAGCGCCTCCCCGGCAAAACGGTTGTGCAGCATCCTGCACCTTAAATCCGGGTTCATAGTCTGAAAGGAAATGTTGATCGGTTCCATACGATAGCGTATAATACGCTCTATGTCATAGTCGCTCATGTTTGTCAGTGTAACATAGTTTCCCTGCAGGAAGGACAGCCGGGAGTCGTCATCCTTAAAGTAGAGCGTTTCCCGCATTCCGGGCGGCATCTGGTCAATAAAGCAGAATATGCAGTGGTTGGAGCAGGAACGGTAGCCGTCCATCAGCCCGTTCTCAAACTCAGCTCCAAGGTCTTCGTCGTAATCCTTTTCGACTTCGAGTTCCCAGATCTCCCCGTCCGCTTTCTCCACAATCAGGTTCACAACTTCGTCATTCATCAGATACCGGTAGTCAAAAACGTCCAGAATCTCCTGTCCGTTTATGGAAACCAGCCGGTCGCCGGCATTCAGCTCCAGCTCCTCGGCGATACTTCCGGGCTCAACCGCCGTTATCATATGAGAATGCTTTTTTGCCCGCCGTGCCATGATTATCCTCCCTCCTGGTCTGCCTGCGTTTTTTAATCATAACAATTTCACTATTAAAAATCAAGTGATTCACTTGTCAAAAGCAGATTCCCGTTACTATTCACGGTTCTGCGCTATAAACCGGAATAATATCTTGCCCGTTGTCAATTTTTTCTGTATAATGTTTGTTAACTATATCAAAAAAGGAGTATAATAATGAAAGGAATTATTCTTGCCGGCGGGTCCGGAACCCGTCTTTATCCCTTGACCAGAGTCACCTCAAAGCAGCTTCTGCCGATCTACGACAAACCGATGATCTATTATCCCATGTCGGTTCTTATGAATGCCGGCATCCGGGATATTCTCATTATCTCCACTCCCCAGGACACGCCCCGGTTCGAAGAGCTTCTGGGCGACGGCCATCAGTTCGGCGTGAAACTGTCCTATGCAGTACAGCCCAGCCCGGACGGCCTGGCGCAGGCTTTCCTGATCGGCAGTGATTTTATCGGGAGCGACAGCGTCGCTATGGTTCTCGGCGACAACATCTTTGCCGGCCACGGCCTTCGCAAAAGGCTGAAAGAGGCCGTAAAGAATGCCGACACCGGCAAAGGCGCTACTGTTTTCGGTTACTATGTGGATGATCCGGAGCGCTTTGGCATCGTGGAATTTGACAACAGCGGAAAGGCTATCTCCATCGAGGAAAAGCCGGAGCATCCCAAGAGCAATTACTGCGTGACCGGCCTGTATTTTTACGACAACAAGGTCGTAGAATACGCCAAAGGGCTGAAGCCCAGCGCCAGAGGTGAGCTGGAGATCACCGACCTCAACCGGATCTACCTCGAAAATGGAACGCTTAACGTTGAGCTTCTCGGGCAGGGATTTACCTGGCTGGATACCGGGACCCACGAGAGCCTTGTCGAGGCCACCAATTTCGTAAAGACGATGGAGGACCATCAGCACCGCAAAATCGCGTGCCTTGAGGAGATCGCCTATCTGAACGGCTGGATCTCAAAGCAGGATGTCCTGGCCGTGTATGAAGTGCTGAAAAAGAACCAGTACGGCCGGTACCTGAAGGACGTACTCGACGGAAAATACCTGGATGTACTGCA
>CAMOXX010000134.1 GCA_946629475.1 uncultured Blautia sp.
GCATGATCCTCCTCACCGGTTCCGCCGCTCACACCAAGGCCGCCGATCACCGTATCCCCCGACATCAGCGGAACACCTCCGCCGAAAATCACGATTTTGCCGCCTTCCATCTTATCCAGGCCGTAAAAGGTTCCTCCGGGCTGGGCTAAACGGGAAAGCTCCATCGTACTCATTTTCACCGCGACCGAAGTGTAGGCCTTTTTTATTGCGACATCAAAACTCACCAGAAACGCGCCGTCCATCACATGCACCGCGACCGGATTCCCGTCCGGGGAGCACACTGCGATAACAGCCTTCTTCCCCTGTCGTTCCGCTTCTTTTTCGATCTCCCCGATCAGCTTTTTGGCTGTGTCAAGCGTAATTCTGGTCTGCACTCCCATCCTCCTCAGGACCTCCTGCACAAGCGCTTCCGCGCTCTTTTCCCCTTCAGCAGGTTTTTTTATGCCGGCCTGTATCGGGGCAGCCGCCTCCGTCCTGCCGGTATCCCCGCCTTCGCAGGCATCGGTGTATCTTGCCAGTATATAAAGATAGTCCGCGAGGCGGTTCATGTATTTTTTGGCCCCGCTGTCGGCACCGAAGCGGATGCTCACGAGCGAAAGCGCCCGTTCCGCCCTCCTCGCCACCGTACGGGCAACGTCGATCTCCGCCGACAGCCTCGTCTTTCCGGGAAGGACAGACATTTCCGGTCTTTCAAACAGGCTTTCCAGGCGGTCGATCTCCTCCTCGAGGAGCTCTGTCTTATCCTCCTTCAGCCTGTATTCGTTGTTGTAGGGATCTGCAACACCGTCCATCACGGTAATCAGCGTTGACTGTATCTTTTCAAGAAAACGGACGGTGTCGCGGTCAGAAATCATGGACTTGCACAGTCCGATATGGCTCGTCAGTTCATCAATTGTACCCACAAGGCTGATGCGGTCATCCGATTTCGCAACGTTGTGGGACCGGATCAGGTCCGTTGTGCCGCGATCTCCGTTTTTTGTGTAGATATTCATTCTCCGGACCCTCCGTAAAGATTTTTAAGGCATCTTCTGCCTGCTGTAATGGTACTGCTTTCCGAAGAAAAAGTCAATATATAAGTGTGGTTTCCTGTTGTTTTGTATGGGTTTTCTGTGGATTTCAGCCCTGTGAAGATGTGGTTTTTGTTGAGACCTCCGTCATTTTCCGCAAAGACCTGGCATTTTTTTCCACCATGCTCCGCTGCGCCATAAACTGGTGGGCACAGCCGCAGCATTTCAGGCGGAAATCGGCCCCCGTCCTCAGAATCTCGAAATCTCTGCTGCCGCAGGGATGCGGCTTTTTCAGGGTCACAATATCCCCCGTTTCAAATTTAAAATCAGGCATAGGCGTCCCCCGCTGTCCCGTCACACCCGGATCTGTCCGAGCACCTGGCCGATCGGTTCCTTGATGAGAAGGTCCGCACTGCGGTCACGCGGGGTCGGCGCCATGTTGATCACAACCAGGCTGTCCCCATGGAAATAATCAATAAGCCCGGCGGCCGGATAAACCGCAAGCGAAGTTCCTCCGATGATCAGCACCTGCGCTTCCGAGATTGCCCGGACCGATTCGCTGATCGTATCGCTGTCAAGCCCTTCCTCATAGAGCACCACATCCGGCTTGATGATCCCGCCGCACTCGCACCTCGGCACTCCCGTGCTGTGCAGGATATGAGCAAAGTCATAAAACTTCCCGCAGCGCATGCAGTAATTGCGGTAAACAGAACCGTGGAGCTCCAGTACCTTTTTGCTCCCGGCCATCTGATGCAGATTGTCGATGTTCTGCGTAATCACTGCCTTAAGCTTTCCCGCCTGCTCCATCTCGGCAAGCTTTTTGTGCGCCGCGTTCGGTTTTGCGGTATCGCAGAGCATCTTGTTCCGGTAAAAGCGGTAAAACTCCTCCGGCTTTTTCATGAAAAATGTATGGCTCAGGATAGTTTCGGGCGGATAATCGTACTGCTGGTTATAGAGCCCGTCCTGGCTCCTGAAATCCGGGATGCCGCTCTCGGTGGATACTCCCGCTCCCCCGAAAAAGACAATATTATCGTGCTGGTCGACAATTTCCTGCAGTTTTTCGATCTCTTTCGACATTATTTTTCCTCCTTGCAATAAGCACCGGTTCAGGCGGCCGGAATTTCGTTGATCCGTTTTCCGATTACTACGCATCTTCTTGAATAGTCATGGTTGTCCAGACAGGTGGAGAGGCACACGGTCTTGTCCTTTACATCCAGCGGAACCGGGTCGATGTAAACTTCGCTGTATCCCTGGACTCTTGAAAGGAAACCTTCGTACTCCGTGCCGGGTCCTTTAAAGTGGGTGTAGGTCTCGCTGTCCACAGGGGCATTGTACACCGAAATAATCTGGTAGCGCTCCGCCTTTCCCGGCGTGAACACCCAGAAATACCGGCTTTTTGACAGAGTATCAGGGCTGCTGATAAAATCGCTCAGGTGGCCGAACATCGAGCCGTCCTTCATGTTGTGCCCGTAAAGAATCGTGTAGCATTCATCCAGGTCATCGCTGTTCATCTTATCCGCGAAGACCGTTCCGGCATACAGATATTCCTTCCGGATATTCCGGTGGAGATAAAAATCATTATCGATCCCCCTGGTTACCGGATAATTGATATTGTCAAAGGCCTCCACATAGATCCAGCCGATCACATCATCGTTGATCGCCTTCAGCGAGGCAAAGTCAACGGAGATCGGTACGGAGATATTCTCTCCTTCCTCCCGTGGAGCCTCATCGCCGGGGCTTCCCCCCGTCTCGGGCGCCTGGTCCGGGTTCCTCTCGGTGATCATGGTGTCTACAATACTGCTGTACTGGTCACGTCCCTCCTTGTACTGCAGATAGATCTTCAGCAGGTTGTATCCTGCAAAGCAGAAAACACCGATCGAGGCCAGCAGAAGTATCGTCAAAAGAACATCACCTGCCGTTCTCTTCCTGCGGCGTTTGCGTTTTGCCATATTGTTTCCTCCCTGTTTTGGCGTTGTATAATCACAGTATACTATTTTTGATTCCGGTTTTCAATTTTCAGTTGGTATGTTATAATGGGTTTCAAAAGAAAATCCACTGGAGGTGTATCATGAGTAAAAAGAATCTGATCGCCGGACAGTCCGGCGGCCCGACTGCAGTTATCAACAGCAGCCTTTACGGTGTGGTGTCCGAAGCATACCGCCATCCCGACATGATCGGAACGGTTTACGGCATGGTCAACGGAATTGAAGGCTTCCTCGACGGACGTATCCTCGACTTCGCCGATGCCCTGCCCGGTGATTCCCTCAAGAGCCTTACCTGGACTCCCGGCGCCTATCTCGGTTCCTGCCGCTGCAAGCTCCCGGAATCTCTCGATGATCCGATGTATCCCGCGATCTTCCGCAAATTTGAAGAGCTGAACATCGGCTGGTTCTTCTACATCGGCGGCAATGATTCCATGGACACTGTGAGCAAGCTCTCCCGCTATGCCGAAAAAATCGGCAGTGACATCCGCGTGATCGGGGAGCCGAAAACCATCGACAACGACCTGGTTCTGACCGACCATACGCCGGGCTACGGAAGTGCCGCGAGATACGTTGCCGAAACGGTCCGCGAGATTATCCTTGACGCCAATGTATATGAGACAAAATCGGTCACGATCCTTGAGATCATGGGCCGCCACGCCGGATGGCTCACAGCGGCCGGCGCGCTTGCCCGCAAATACAAAGGCGACAACCCGATGCTGATCTATCTCCCCGAAACATCCTTCGACCAGGAGGCTTTTCTCGCTAAGGTTTCGGAATGTCTCGAGAAGAACTGCAATGTTGTGGTATGTGTTTCAGAAGGTATCCATGACAAGGACGGCACATTCATCTGTGAATATGACAGCTCCGTCGGCACCGACAATTTCGGCCACAAGATGCTTGCCGGGTGCGGCAAATACCTCGAAAACCTTGTTCGTTCACGCCTGAATGTAAAAGCCCGTTCGGTTGAATTCAATGTGAGCCAGAGATGCTCCGCCTCCATGATGTCGGCCGCCGACCAGCAGGAAGCCATTATGGCCGGCGTATACGGAGTAAACGCGGCGCTCGACGGCGTAACCGGCATGATGGTCTCCTTTGTCCGCCGTACAGGTGAAGACGGAAGCGTGACGATGGAATGCGGTCTCGAAGATGTCAACAAGATCTGCAATATGGAAAAGGCGGTTCCCGCAGAATGGATTTCGGAGGATGGAACCGATGTGACGGATGACTTTATCCGGTATGCGCTGCCGCTGATTCAGGGAACCGTCGAAGTCCCGCTGGGAGATGACGGACTTCCGCAGTTCGCGTCGCGCAAGTAGGAGAGCATCCTGACCTGCGCTGCGGTTATCTGTCTGAACTTTACTGCCCGGATTTCTTTTTCAGGAAGCCGGGCAGCACTGCAAGAAGGACACATGCGCTGACTGCAAGCGCGATTGCCTGGGATGTGGAGAACGGCCCGATGGTTCCCCTTCCGGGATCTCCCCTGAAAAACTCAATCGCAAATCGCCCGATGCTGTAGATCAGCAGATAGGAGACGGCCACTGTGCCGTCTCTTTTTTTTCGCTTTGCGATGGCAATAAGGATCAGAAAGTGCAGAAAATCAAATGCCGCTGAAAAAAGCTGTGTCGGAAACAGGCTGATTCCGTTCGGCGCGAATTCTGAGGTATGAAATGTGATCCCGATCGGAAGGTCTGTCTCCTTGCCGTAGCAGCATCCTGCCAGGAAACAGCCGATTCGCCCGATGCCCTGCCCCAGCGCCACCGACGGGAGAACCAGGTCCGCCCAGGCCAGAAACGAAAGGCCGTGGACCCGTGTATACAGCCAGCCGAAAAGGATGCCCGTGATGATCCCGCCGTATACCACAAAGCCGTCGGAAAAATGCATAAAATACCAGCCGGGATCCCGCACAAAATCCTTCCATTCCGTGAAAAGGAAAAAAAGCTTGGCTCCGGCAAGTCCGCCGATCAGCCCCCACAAAAACAGGGGAAAAACATGCTGCACCTCATAGCGGTACTTCCGCGCACGGTATTCCATCGTAAGATATACGGCGAGCACGGCACAGGCAATCATCAGACCATAGCCGTATACGGTCAGAGGACCGATGTGTAACAGTTCATTCTTCATTCCGGCTGCTCCTGTCGCGTTTCTGTTCGTTATGTCCCGGAGACTGCACCAGACCCGTCCGGAACAGATCGAAAAGCTCCCGGTTTGACCGGGCTCCGAGAAAACAGCCCGCCGGGTCGTCCGGTGCGGATTCTCCGCAGATATCCACACCCTCTGCTGAAAGCCCGCCCGTCTGCGCGATACGAAGGACAGAGCGGATCATACAAATAAGCTCAGGCAGGGATGTGCCGCCCTGGCTCCAGGCAGTCCGGGCATATTCAGGAGACAGAATATCCTTGTCGATGGACAGATAGAATCCGGAAAGAGCCGGATCCTTCTCACGGAGGTTCTGATATCCTTCCAGAAACCATTCCTCCGTTTTTCCTGCCAGAGTTCCGCCGCTCCGCCACGATTCGAGCGTCTCCCCGGACAGAAACCTCACTTTATGCCGGTCATCCGGGTCTACCCCCGAGATGGCTCCCTGATCCGGCCCGATGATCCACACCTCAGACAGACAGGGGAAATCCCGAAGGGCTTCCAGTATCCAGCCCCCGCAGGAAAGAAGCCCGCCAAAAGCGGGAGGCTGCATGTCGGTATGGTTATCAAACACGACAAGCAGCGTTCTTTTCCGGATGCGGCGGAGAAAAAACCAGGTAAGATAATGGTAGTTTCCGCTGTCGATCAGGTGCAGGATCCCCGGATCCGTACGGTCCATCTCTGCCGAGATACGCTCTGCTGCCGGCTCATCGCAGTAGCAGCTGGTTCCCGGCAGCTGCCGCAGGTCAATGCGCGTCCCACAGCCAGGATCCGGACTGTCCGTAACATCATATACCCCCGAAAAATCCCAGCAGGAGGAGTTTTCCGTCAGTCTTTCCACTCTTCCAGCACCTCATTCTCCGCTTCGGCTGTGTTCTGTTCACCGAAGCCGGCATTTCCGCCGCCAACATTCGAGGTGCTGTAGGCATCCGCGGATTCATATACATCCGCATCCCCGAAATGACGCTCTTCCTCCGGAGCTCCCCCGAAATTCTGCGCAAAATTGTGGAAAGGTCCGTGATGGGGTTCCTTCTCCTGCGGGGAGTCATGCAGGGCTTCTCCGCTGTTCTCCCATGCGGGCGCCACATCGGTACCAGGCTGCGTCACAGAATACGATTCGGCCGGCACGGCCGGTTTCTCCTTTGGTTCCCTTTTCAGCAGGATGGAAAAGATAATATCCGCCATACCCTTAATCAGGAACGCGATGCCCGCGAACAGGATCGTCTGACGGACCTTGCCGAACGGATTGATGATCGTGATCACACCGAGTGCAATCCCGGCAAAGCCCGCGATCAAAAACGCGTTCCATCTGGGATTTTCGGTTTTTCTGAGGCCGACTGCCGTCTGAACCATCCATATGCTTCCCACAAAAAGCAGGGCTCCCAGGAGTCTCGGAAGCAGCTTCACAACAATCTGCGGGTTTTCAAACATAAACCAGCCGAGCACAAGGACGATAACGCCGGCAAACATGTTGAATACCGTAGTCTGCACCTTTGGATAAAGATACATGCCGATATTGTACAGACCTGCGAAAATCAGCAGAATTCCGAACACGATCCTGCAGATAATATCCACTGTCTGCACAGGAAAAGCGACCAGGCAGAGGCCTACCAGGATAAAGAAAACCCCCGCGGCGATTTCACTGTTCAAAAAACGGATTATTTTCTGTTGAAACTTATGCTCTTTCATTATACCGCCTCCCTTGAAACCTGAAAAAATCCTATTCCCAGTATACCCTTTTCTCCCTGTTTCGTCCACCTTTCTTTTCGTTTAACTCTTGAAGTTTTATGTATACCCCTTTATAATGGAAAGAAGTGTTTTGTGACTGGACAGGAGAACCTGAACAGTCACAGTATTTTTGAAAGAAGGGTTATCATTTGAATAAGCGCAGCAATCCAAAATCTATGGGGCCTTTTGTGCCTGTCATCATCATAGCGGCCGTCCTTGTCGTCATTGTCGTTGTCTTTGTCAGCCGGATGGGGCAGGGCCGGACCTCTGTTACCCAGGATCAGATCGATCAGACCGTCACACGGCTCGCCGCGATGGAAAGCCGGGATACTTCTGTAATCGAGAGCCAGGAAACATCATCTTCTGCCCCGGCTCCGCAGTCAGCGGCAGATTCAGACGGACAGACAGAATCCGCAGCGGAGTCTTCAGCATCCGGCCCGGCGGCCGCGGCATCTCTTCCGGAAATACAGCAGAGCATTCTGGACG
>CAMOXX010000135.1 GCA_946629475.1 uncultured Blautia sp.
CCGATAAAAATGTTCTGGTAAACCGTCATATTCGGGAAGAGCGAGAGCTCCTGATGAATAATGCCGATTCCTTTCGCGCGGGCCGCGTTGGTGTCCTTGAAAAAGACCTCCTGCCCGTCCATGTACATTTTTCCGGCCGAAGGCTGCTCGATCCCCGCAATCATCTTCATCAAGGTCGACTTGCCGGCTCCGTTTTCGCCGATCAGAACGTTGACCTTAGCTTTTAACAGGTCAAATGACACCTGGTCAAGCGCCTTTGTACCGGGGTAAATTTTATCTATTTTTTCACAATGGAGAACAACATTCGGATCATCAAACATATTGTCTCCTCCTTTTATTCAACTGTCAATGCCACCGGTGTAATGGTAACTTCCGATCCCGAAATGGTGGCAGCTCCCACAAATGTAACCTTTTTCCCGACCACGCTGTCATCCAGTGCCAGCGGTTCAACAACCTGTGCGTGCATTTCCGCGTTCAGAGCCTTCGCATAGGCGGACCATTCAGTCTGGTTGGTAAAGGATTCAAAAGTCTTAACGGTCTGAATATCACGGATTGCCGTTCCTGAATACACGGATCCGATCTGAATCATGAATGTCTCATCGCCGTCGTATCCGTCAATCTTGACTGCGAGGATATTCTTCGGTCCCTTTGTGATAAATTCGGTGACTTCACCTGTACCGGACACTGCCGCAGCGGTCCCGATACCATCTCCCGATAATACTTCTGAGAGATCACTCGCGTTTTCTTCGATCTCCGCCGAAATCTGGCTCCAGTCGTCGCTGGAATTTGCCGATGCGTCGAAGGCAACCTCTCCTGTATACTGCCCTTCTGTTCCCTTATCAATGACTTTCACACATCCCGTAAGGGAAAGCGACAGTGTAATTGCTGCTACAGCAAGAATCAGCTCTTTTCTCATGCCCCTATCTCCTTGTTTGTGGTCACCGGGGACAGGGGAATCTCCCCCTGTCGTTCCTGTTGAAAAAGGCGGCGGAGCCCGCCGCCTTTTTGGCTGTCTTTTTTATACAGTATCCGCGATTACTCTGTGTAAACGAATGCGGAAAGATTCTCTACATTGTCAGCTGTGATTGCGATACAGGGAACAAGCTGCTTCTCTTCTTCCGGAGCTGTGCCGTTGAGATAGTCGTCTGCTTCTCTGACAGCGGTCTCGGTAATCAGAGCGATCTGCTGAAGAGCGGTACCAACCATGTCGCCGGATTTGATGTAGTTTGCAGCATCGTCAGATCCGTCAAGGCCGATGATCTTGATGTCATCGCGGCCGGCATCGATGCAGGCCTGAACAGCGCCGCATGCCATGGTGTCATTGCCGCAGATGATTCCGGTGATTTCCGGATTTGCCTGAAGGATCGCTTCGGTCTTCTCATAAGCTTCGGTCTGATCCCAGTTTGCGGACTGCTGAGCAACCATCTCAAGGTCCGGATACTCATCGATTACGGAATGATAGTTGTCGGAACGAACCTGGCAGTTGGTGTCGGACTCAAGGCCGAGGAGCTCTGCGTATTTTCCTTCGTAGTTCATTGCTTCTACCCAAACTTCGGCGATTGCCGCAGCGCCCTGTGCGTTGTCAGCAACGATCTGGGAGATGGCAAGGCCTGTCTGGTTGATTTCACGGTCGATCAGGAATGTCGGGATTCCTGCGTCATAAGCCTTCTGGATCGCTTCGATGGAAGCGTCAGCGCCTGCATTGTCGCAGATGATTGCTGCTGCCTTGTCTGTAACAGCTGCTTCAAAAAGCTCAAGCTGTGTCGCTGCGTCATCATCATGGGAGAAGCATTTTACTTCGTAGCCCAGTTCTTCACCAACTTCCTTTGCGATAACCTGCTCGGTTCCGAAGAAAGGATTGGAGGTAGAAGGTGTGATGCAGTAAAGAATTTTGGTGCCGCCGCCCGGGAGAAGCTCAGCCTCTGCCATAACGGTGGATCCTACCGCCATAACGCCCATCATTGCTGCCAATGCTGCACTAACGATTGCTTTTTTCATGTTGTTTCCTCCTTCTGAAAACAAAGTGATGTAACGATTCGGCATCCATTCGTTTGGAATGTGGTGCCCTGCCGGTTCCCCGGCTGATGGTTTCATTATAAAACAAATATCTAAAATATCAAGTAAAATTTTATATAAAAATTTACTTTCATGTTTATTCACAAATTCAGATGCCTGTTTTTGTGCGTTTTGTATAAACGGCGGATTCCGGGGCCTGATACGTTTGACATGTTTTCCTTCTGATGCTATGCTAAAACCGTTCAAAACACAAAGACTCTGGAGAAGGAGGATATAAATGAAAGTACTGAATTTCGGTTCCCTCAATGTCGATAATGTATATAACCTTCCGCATTTTGTCACAGCCGGCGAGACCATCGCCTCCTCAAAGATGGAAAAGTTCTGCGGAGGAAAAGGCCTGAACCAGTCGGTGGCCCTGGCAAAAGCCGGCCTCCCGGTTTATCACGCAGGCGCAATCGGGAACGATGGGCAGATGCTGCTGGATTTGTGCCATGAGTACGGCATTGATACCACCTATGTCAAAAAGATGGACGCTCCCGGCGGACACACCGTCATTCAGGTGGATGAGAGCGGGCAGAACTGTATCATTCTCTACGGAGGAACCAACCGGATGATCACTCCTGCTTTTGTGGACGAAGTGCTGGCCGGTTTCGGAGAGGGTGATATCCTGGTCCTTCAGAACGAAATCAGTGAAATCCCCTATATCGTGGACAAGGCCTATGAGGCAGGGATGAAAATCGTACTCAACCCTTCCCCCTATGATTCCAATCTGGCCAGCTGCGATTTTTCAAAGGTCTGGCTTTTTATGCTGAATGAGGTGGAAGGCCTGCAGTGTACGGGCTTTTCGGAGCCGGATAAGATTATGGACGAGCTTCTCCGGAAGTTCCCGGACAGCCGCACGGTACTCACACTCGGCAGCGCGGGCGCCTGGTACTGCGACAGGGATACCCGGGTATTCCAGGATATCTTCAAGGTAAAAGCCGTTGACACAACGGCCGCCGGAGATACGTTCACCGGATTCTTCGTGGCTTCCATTCTGGGAGGCGCATCTCCGCAGGAGGCCCTCCGGACCGCAGCCAAAGCATCCTCCATCGCCGTAACAAGAAAAGGAGCGGCACCGTCCATCCCGACGATCGAAGAGGTCAGGAACCAGTAAAAGAGAGTCAGCGCGGACATAAGGAGGATCTATGAAAGTTTATTTTGCCGGCTCCATCCGCGGAGGACGGACCGATGTCGGCCTATATCACAGGCTGATTGAGTATTTAAAGAAGGAACACAGAGTTCTGACCGAGCACGTGGGGGATCTCAGCCTGCAGGAGGCTTCTACGGATACCGAAATATACAGGCAGGACACCGCATGGCTGCGAGAATCCGACCTGGTCATCGCCGAGTGCTCCAATCCTTCTCTTGGGGTCGGATATGAGCTTGCGTACGCCGAAAAACACGGGAAGCCAGTCCATATACTGTACAACCGCGGCAGAGGGAGCCTTTCGGCCATGCTGACGGGGGATCCGTACTTTCACATTCATCCGTATGAACGCGAAGAAGAGATCTGCCCGATTCTGGACGGTATTCTCAAAATCGCTTCCGAAAGCACACCGGAATACAGGTTTTACGGCTGGCAGACAGCAGATATCACGGACAGATACGGCCTGACTCCCCGGGACTATTACGACCTGCTGAAGAACATCTGGTGCGCCGATACCTGCGCGCCGAGAATGCGGGAAGGCTGGACGCCGGAAAACCGGACGCTCGGGCAGTGCTCAATCACGGCTTTTCTCCTGCAGGATATCTACGGAGGGAAGGTTTATGGTGTTCCTCTTGGCGACGGGAATTTTCATTGCTTCAACGCAGTTGGTGAGTGCGTGTTTGACCTGACCAGCGAGCAGTTTGAAGGAAAAAAGCTGGATTACCGGAGCTGTCCGGAACAGCTGAGGGAAGTTCATTTTAAAAAAGCAGAGAAAAAGCAGAGATATGAACTGCTGAAAGAGCGGCTGATGAAAAAAAGGGAGGAGACCGTTCATCTATGATTTATATAATACGGCATGGGCAGACAGACAAAAATAAATCAAACTCGCTCCAGGGACGGAGTGACGATCCGCTGACTCCAAACGGAAAAAAGCAGGCCGAAGAGGCCTGCAAAAGGTTTCAGGAACAGGGTATCGTGTTCGACGTTGTCTACTCGAGCCCGCTGATCCGTGCGGTCGACACCGGAAGGCTTGCCGCCCCCGGTGCCCCTGTTGTGACGGACGAGCGCCTGATCGAGATGGACTACGGCCCTTATGAAGGGATGGATCTTACGAATCCTGCTCCCGAAGTGATAACATTCTTTTCGGATTTTGTACATAATCCTGCGCCGGATGGAATGGAGCAGCTCAGCTCGGTTGTAGAGCGGGCAGGCGCATTCATAGAGAGCATCAAAGAGGAAGCGTCTCAAAAGACTATCCTGATTTCCACACATGCCATCGCCATGAAAGGAATTCTCGAGTATCTGACCCCGGATTCGGGGGGCGCATACTGGTCAAAATATATCGGCAACTGCGCAGTGTACCGGGCGGAAATCCGGGACGGAGAATATACCGTTCCGACAGAGATCTTTTAGTAAAAACCAGCGTATCTGTGAAAGTACTGGACAGATACGGTTATTTTTAAAAGCCTTCGGCCTGCCGGGTCTTGCGGACTTCGATGCGCTTTTTGGCGCCTTCCCATTCGGCCCGCTCAACCTCATTTGTCAGCTCCAGACCGTACTCAATCGGCTGCGGCTTTCCGCTGGAATCCACGTGGACCTCAGTGAGATACGCATGGTTGATCAGGTACCGCATCCCGGTTTTACAGTCCTCCACGTACGAATCCACGCGCACCTCCATGGAAGTGCGCCCTACGTAGGTGACCTTTGCAATGATGACGACCAGATCGTGGAGATACGCTGCATGCTTAAACTGCAGCGTATCCACGCACGCGGTCGTGATTTCCCCTCCGCAGTGGCGCAGGGCGGCAATACCCGCCGCCTCGTCGATCCACTCCATCAGGCGGCCGCCAAAGAGACGGTCGTATCCATTAATATCCTTGTACTGCAGAAGCTTCGTGACTTCTGTCAGAGAGTCTGATACTTTCTTCGTTTTTCTTTCCATAATTCTGGTTCACTCCCCAAAATCCGGTTACGGATCGTTCCGCGCTGCGTGTACCGATTTTTTTGATAGCAATCACACCGATTACTGCAGAAACAAGCATAACAATGATGATGACCGAAACAGTGATTGCCGTGATGTTTGAACGCAGGTTTTTATTGTATCACGGTATCCATCTCTATCCTATCACAAGTCAGAATAATTTGCCAATATTTCTGAAAAAAGAACCCCGCATAAAGCGGGGTTTCATTTTTATAACAGAGACAGTCTCTTTTTGAGAATCATTGCTGTCGCGTACAAAGAAGCTGCCATTATTGCAAGCCACATCGCTATGGGATTCGTATCCGCCGTTTTTGCCGGTGTAACCTGTGAATTGTCGAGAGTTTCTGTTCTGACCTGCGGGGTCGTCTGGCTCTGTACCGACGTCTGAGTCAGAGATACCGTCTGGTATCCTGAAGCAGGCTGGCTTCCCGGAACGGGCTGGCATCCGCCGTCAGGCTGGCACCCGGGAACCGGCTGGCATCCGCCGTCAGGCTGGCAACCGGGAACTGGTTCAGGACCGGGCTCAGGGTCAGAGCCCGGTACAGGTTCCGGTTCGGGATCAGGTTCCGGGTCAGGCTCCGGATCGCTGATTATCTTCTCCCAGATCGCTCTGAAGCTGTGATCCCCAATCACCGTGTACAGGTCTCCTGCGTTATACTGGGAGCCTTCCCAGTAAGCAAAGCGGTATCCGTCACGCGTAGGCGTCGGAAGCGTGATTCCTGTTCCGTCATCGTAAACTTCAGTAACCGTTCCGCTGTTTCCGTCCAGGGTTCCGCCGTTCAGATCATAGTTGATGAAGAATCTCCTCAGCAGATCAAAATAGTACGCGGCTCCGTTGTTCAATGAATAAACTCCATCATTGCCGTTTATTGCAGAGAGGACAAGCGTCGCAGAGTCCACAGGACGGATGGCAAAGTTCTGCCAGTTGTACTTGGAATCGCTGGTCTCCACCCTCACTTCATTGCCGGTATCCACGGAATATTCCGAGACTCTGACATTGATTGTCGTATCCTCGCTGATGTCAAAATCGATCTTGTAGGTGTCATCCAGAGGAAGGCGGAGCCAGTTTCCTTCATCGGAGATCGTTATGCCGATCCAGTTATTCGCCCTGGAGATCAGCTCTCCGTTTCTGAAAACCGCAACCACATTTCCTTTGCTGTCTTTTACGGTTCCCGTCACGTCCACGCCTTCGGGCTGGTCCACGAAGACTCTCCGGTATCCTGTTGTCTGCGCACTGTTGGCTCTCTCGAAATCCTGATAATTTGGATCATCGGTCCTGAGCCAGGACAGAATCACCTCGTTGTAATGCGGCGTCATAAAGCTTTTGGCATTGCCAAGGGTGGTAGCAAGATGTACAAACTGCTCTCCCAGCTGCTGCAGTCCAAACGACTGTTTCTGATCACGGTCAACCAGAAGCATATGCGACAGCAGCTTTGTCATGGCCATGCTGTCCCCGGGGCTCGCCAGCTGTGCCTTTATATCATCGCTGAGCGCGTCACTTTTCACATCATTAAGGCCTGCCGCCATAGCCTTCCCGTAGAAGCCCGCCGCAAGCTTCCAACTGATATTCAGCAGATCCAGACTCAATTCCGCGTTCATCAGACCGCTTTTCAGCGCCGTATACTGATCCAGCATTTCCTGTGACGGGGCATACCCTTCATCCTGCATCTGCTGGATGGCAGAATCCATATTCCCAATGGCTTCCTGCAGATCCGCAACAGTATCAGCAGTTACGCTCTTTCCGTTGAGATAGCTCTCCATCACAACTGAAATATACATTGTCAAAGCTGTCGGAAGCATATAACCGCTGTCTTTCACACCGCCGAACAGTGTTCCCAGTTCTCCGGATCCGCCGTACACATAGCCGAAAAAGCGCATCATCGGTTCCTGGTAGTTCTCCACATAGTTTTCCCTGTTCTTGAACACGTCCGCCATGGTGCTTTCCAGCAGGGACATGTAATAGTCCTGATCTTTGCCCGTCAGGTAGCTGTCCTTCTTCTCGGGCGTTATACTGATCTTACGCTCCTTCAACAGTTTTTCAAAATCGACTGTCATGGGCGTAAACGTGTCAGGATCTCCGCCGTGCGTGAAGACTCTGTACATCGCCTC
>CAMOXX010000136.1 GCA_946629475.1 uncultured Blautia sp.
ATCAGTTGTATAAATTTTATTATAGCACCTTTGTGATAAATAGACCTTGTAAAAGAAAAGCCGGGCACCGATAATCCCGATCCCCAGCTTGCCTATAGTCCTGTCAGCTTTTCTTATTGTTGTTTGGTTTCCCCTTATGCTGCATATTTACGTTCCAGTGCTGAAGTACAAATAGGAAAAACAGCTGATTCATGGTACAATATTTTAAACAGTATTAAAGAGATTATGAATAAGTCTGACATGCAATTTACTATATAGAGGAGGAGATCATGAAAAGCGATGTGATCATACTTTCAAATGATGGCCAGGAATGGATGAAGCGCTTACTTGCAGATGAAGTGAAGGTCAGTATAGAAGGCCGGCAAGTGGAGATGATCATCTTCAAAAAAGCTTAAATGAACCGACAGTGCCGGATATTCTAAAGTGTGTTTAGAGTGTCTGGCGCTTTGTTTTTATGTGCTGTCATGTTAAGATTTCCTACCTGTTCTGGTTAGCGAAAGGAGACTTCTCATATGGTATGGATAGTTGTCGCCGACAACAGCGTTGCAAATATACGGGCTGCCGGACAGATTCTGTGCCGGCATCAGATGCGTGTGACCGGGATGAAAACAGGAGAGACACTGCTGGATTTCCTGAAAACCAATCATCCTGACCTGATTCTGGTGGGCAGTGTTGTGTGGGAACTCGGCGGCTTTGAGGCAGTCGCGTCCATCAAGCGGAGTGTAGGAGATGGCAGGGAAATTCCCGTGATCCTTATGACGGATCAGGGGGAGCAGGAGTTTTACGATCATGCACAGGCTATGGGTGCTGCAGGGGCGGTGAAGAAACCGCTCGACACAGACACCCTGACGGAGCGTGTGCTGGAAGCCCTGAAGCTAAACGGGAATCATCTTGCAGATGAGGAGCTGGCAAGGAACAATCTGGAGGAGATTGCCTCAATGCTGGAGGGTCATAATGACTCTTCAAACGGCATGTGGATGGGCAAGGAAGCCTTCGGAAATGTTTACCGGCATATGCTCCGCTATCTGGAACGCTATCATGGTTCGGCGTTTCAGGTACTGTTTACAGTAGAAATGCCTAAAGAGATAACCTCGGCCAGGCAGGAAGAAATCATGGCACAATTCCGCCGTCAGCTGCAGCATACACTGCGCAACAGCGATATGATGCTTGAGATGGGGAACAATCAGGTCTTTCTGCTTTTGCCTGAAGTAGGGGAGGCCGATATCGGTCATGTGGTCACGAGGGTGATTGATGAATGGAAACGAACGGAGTTTGGCCACATCACTGATATCACTTCAGAAGTCCGGCAGGCAAAGATCGGCGGTGAAAAAGAAGGTTCATCCGGCCGGAACCGTGCGGACTGGGTCGTGGTGGTGGATGATGATGTGACCAACCTGAAGATGGCGGGACATATTCTCAGTAAAGAGCACATGCGTGTGACGGCACTGAAATCGGGACGCGCCCTTCTGGATTATGTCAGGGACAACAGGCCGGACCTCATCCTTCTGGACATTCGCATGCCTGAGATGGATGGTTTTGAAACCATGAGTCTTTTGAAAGCACAACTGCCTCCGGGACAGGAAATCCCTGTCATATTCCTGACGGGAGACGAGAGTGCGGAATCTGAAACACGGGGACTGCGTCTTGGTGCGAGGGATTTCATCAAGAAGCCTTTCGTACCGGATGTCCTCACGCTGAGAGTGAAGCACACGATCGAGCTGGTCCGCCTTCAGAAGAATCTGGCCGAGGAAGTAGCACTTAAGACACAGGAAAATGAGAGCCTGTCGCTTCATATCGTCCAGACACTGGCTGAAGCGATCGATGCCAAGGACACATATACAAACGGACACTCCGGACGTGTGGCGGAGTATTCCAGGGAGATTGCAAGGAGATACGGCTATACAAAGAAAAGGCAGGACGAGATCTACATGATCGGGCTTTTGCACGATGTCGGAAAGATCGGCGTGCCGGATGCCGTAATCAATAAGCCCGGAAAACTGGATGACGAGGAATACGAGCTGATTAAGAAACATCCGGTACTCGGTGACCGGATTCTGAGCCGTATTCGGGAAATGCCGAAGCTCGCGATCGGAGCACGCTGGCATCACGAGCGGTTCGACGGAAAAGGTTATCCGGATGGTCTGGTCGGAAGGAATATTCTGGAAGAAGCCCGGATTATCGCCGTGGCAGATGCTTACGATGCCATGAGCAGCCGCCGGAGTTACCGGGGCATCCTGTCACAGGAACTCGTAAGGCAGGAGATCGAGGAGGGCAAAGGAACGCAATTTGATCCTGTGTTCGCTGATATCATGCTGGAAATGATCGACGAGGACAGTGATTATGAGATGCGGGAGGTTTAGCCTTTGATCTGGGATCATGTGGAAAATATCACACAGCTTGCCGCAACCATTCTGGCGCTTTTTCTCTGCGTATATTATTACATCAAGGACAACAAAAGGGGATGGATATACGCGTTCACTTTCTTCCTGTGTGGTTTGCTGAGCAGTTATTACTGGACATCCTACTTTATGATTATGGGAGATGCGCCCGGCCTAAAGGATGCGTTGACCTATTTTGGCTGGAATGTCGCATTTTTCATGATCCTTTTGATTGTGCTGCATTTTAAAAGCCCGGAGGAAAGACGCTGTTTCCATCCGATAATGCTTCTGCCCATCCCTCTGAATATCTTACAGCTTATGCTCTACCTGCCCTATGGCAGCCTTTTCAACAATATCTATCAGGTTGGCGTGTGTACGGCGGTTGCCTGCTTCAGCATACAGAGCTTGTGCTGGTACCGGAAAAAACGGAATGAGGGCGCAAAGAAGCCTTATGTCGCTTTTGCGGCGTTCCTCTATGTTTGTTTTGAGTTTGGTATGTGGACCTTTTCTTCTCTGGAAGGACCGCTTACCTTTCTTTATTCCTTTTATTATCTTTGTTCCATACTGTGCAGCGTTGACTATCTGTTCATCGTATGGGCGATTTACCGTTCCTATAAAGAGCAGGATTCATATGTGAAAAGGAAAGGTGACTCGCCAAGGCAGTATGGGCGGATCCACTGGAAAAGTTACGTTATGGTCGTCTGTACAGTGCTCTTCGGCACCGGACTGCTTCTCAATATCAGTTATCAGCTGACGAGAAACAGTTTGTACTCCCAGCTGGAGAATAATTACAGCATTGTCGCAGACAAATATGCACAGGAGCTGTCTTCCTGGCTCAATACCAACGCCGCGGTCATCGATACGATGGCAGCGGAAATTACTTCAGAGAAGATCTATGAGCTGGACTATGACACTTTTCACGGATATCTGGCGGACAACTATGCTCTTTTGAATAAAAACGGGTACTTTTACGATTTTTATTATACATATCCGGATAACCGTATGGCCTGTGCGTCGGATTTTACTCCGGATGGTTCGGTAGATTATGCAAATGAAAGGGAATGGTTTATACAGGCGGCGGCTACAGGAGAACTGTTCTATTCCACTCCTTACCGTGATTCGGATACAGGGAAAACGATTATTACCATTTCCAAAGCGGTATACAGGAACAACGCTTTGCAGGGAGTCCTTGCAGCGGACATTTTTGTGGATGTGCTTGCCGACATTATACGCGGGGCCGATGTCGCAAAAAACAGCTATGCCTTTCTGGTAGATCAGAATCTGGGCATGGTCGTTCATCCGAATGAGGCTTATTCCTTCAGCGACACACCTCTGGGTATCATGGAGATTTCTGACGCGCCCTATGAGGAAGTGGTTCCCAAGATCCGGGCCGGATCCAAAGATATGGTTTATCTCGTGGATTATGACGGTGTCGAACGCGGCATCGTGGTTTCCGAGATCTCGAATGTAGGGTGGTATGTCGGGATCGCAACAAGCCGGTCGGCAATTATGAGCGGCATGTATTCCCTTGTCAACGGATATTTGATTGAAGCGATCATTGCGGTGGTGATCGGCGGTATTATCTCAATTCTTCTGATCAACATTTTGAAAAGACTGAACAGCCGGCAGAGGATGTATGATGATGCTGTTCCGGAGACGCATACGGAGCAGGCTGAAGTGAAAAAAGAGTCTCCGAAGAAAAAGGCGGAAAAAAATGTAAGCGCAGAGGGATTGAATGTACTCGGAAGTGCGGCCGGATTGAACGCGCCCGGAAGGCTTGTATTTCTGCTGCCGATTTTTGTCATTTTTATTTTGATGGTGTTCATGCTGCTTTATACCTCCCGCGTGATCAACAATGTGACAGCGACCAATATCCGCGAGGTGGGCGAAGACAGGATTTCGGCATCGTCAGCCCAGCTTGAAAACTATCTGGAGATGACCAGGAGTTCCTTGTGGGTTACAGCGGATACTGTGAATCATATGGCCAAAAACGGGAGCTCTGCCACGGATATTCATAAGTATCTGGTAGAGGAGACGGAGAATCAGAAAAACCATTTTGATGAAAACTATACCGGATTTTACGGCTATGTCCGCGGAGAATACCTGGACGGTCTCAATTGGGTTCCGCCTGAAAACTATGACCCGACAAGAAGAGAATGGTACTTGTCTGCTCTCGGAGGAAACGGAGAGGCGGTTCTTGTCTCCCCGTATGTGGATGCCCAGACCGGAGATGTCATTATCTCCATCAGCCGTATGCTTTCGAACGGAAGTGACGTAGTCTCGCTTGACGTCAAGATGAACCACATCCAGGAGATTGTGTCCGAATTGCAGATCAAGGGAAAAGGGTACGGTTTTGTCATCAATGAGGACGGAATGATTATTGCTCATCGGGACGAAGAGATGAAGGGGCGCTACCTTACGGAGACGGAAAGCCAGCTTGCCCTTCTGGATAAAGTTCTCGAGATGAAAAGCGGCAGTACTGATGTCACGATTGACGGTGAGGAAAGTAAGGTATTTGTCCGGCAGATCATGGAGCAGTGGTATATTGTCATTGTCATCAGCAATCAGGAATTGCTTGTGGAGGTCCGCCAGCAGCTGGCAGTGAACGTGCTGATCTGCTTTGCTTTGTTTACGCTGATTGCGGTGAGTTATTTCCTGGGACACAGAAGGGAACAGAAATATTACAGCAGCATAGAAAAAATGCGGGCTGAGGAACAGAGGCAGACATATGAGGCTGAGACACTGAGACTGGAGAAAGAGGCGGCGGATCAGGCAAATCAGGCAAAGAGTGATTTTCTTGCGGAAATGTCCCATGAAATCCGTACCCCGATCAATGCGATTCTGGGAATGAATGAAATGGTTCTCCGGGAGAGCTCCGGTGCTTTGAAAAAGACCGGGGTCGGAGGAAATCCGCTGAAGGAAACATTTGACAATATTGTGGTTTATGCGAGAAATATTGAGCGCGCCGGGAAAAACCTGCTGTATATCATCAATGACATCCTTGATTTTTCCAAGATCGAAGCCGGAAAGACAGAGATTGCGGAGGAATCGTATGCGCTCAGCTCCCTGCTGAACGATGTCAGCAATATGATCTACCTGAAAGCGATGGAGAAGGGGCTTCAGCTGAAGCTGCAGGTGGAAAAATCTTTACCGGATCTTCTCTGCGGGGATGAAGTACATGTGAGGCAGATTCTGACCAATATCCTGAACAATGCCGTAAAATATACAGAGAACGGTTACATCAGTCTGGACATAAGATATTCTGAGGAGGACCGGATTGAAGAGGGACAGATACTTCACCTGATCATTTCCGTCAGGGATACGGGGATCGGAATCAGGCAGGAGGACCTGGAAAAATTATTTACAAAATTCCAGAGAGTGGATCTGTACTCCAACAGCACAGTTGAAGGCACAGGGCTGGGGCTCGCGATCACGCAGAGCCTCCTTCAGATGATGAACGGCAGCATTACGGTTGAAAGTGAGTATGGAAAGGGATCAGTCTTTACGGTGACGCTGCCGCAGAAGATAGTGTCCTGTGATCCGGTGGGAGATATTCAGCTTCGATTCGAAAAGCATATGGGCGGCGCCGAGGACTATGAAGCTCTGTTCATCGCTCCGTCTGCAGATGTCCTGATCGTTGATGATACGCCGATGAACCTCACTGTAGCGGTTGGGCTTTTGAAAGATACGAAAATGCAGATTGATGCCGCCACGAGCGGAGAGGAAGCTCTTACCCTGACTGAGACCAAGGCATATGATGTAATTCTGATGGATCAGCGTATGCCGAAGATGGACGGTATAGAAAGCTTCCGAAGAATCCGGGAGCAGGAAAACGGCCTCAATCGGGAGACACCGGTCATCTGTCTGACAGCAGACGCGATCTCCGGGGCAAGGGAGCGCTACCTTGCAGAAGGGTTTACGGATTACCTGACAAAGCCCATTGACAGCCAGGCCCTGATCAGAATGCTGATGAAATATCTCCCTTCGGAAAAGCTGATCCTCATGTCCGAAACAGGAGGAAAAGCGGCTTTGGAATCTGTAAAACCCAGCGAGATTGTACCGGACGAGTTCTATTCACTTGCCGCGGCAGGCGTAGATTCGTCGATTGGTCTTGGCTATTGCCGGAACGAAGCAGAACTCTATACCTCTGTTCTGAAAGACTATGCCGGTGATTCAAAAGAGAAGATTCGCAAAATGGAATCCTTCATCGCCGCTCAAAACTGGTCCGATTTCGCGATTCTTGTACATTCCGTCAAAGGCGGATCCGGGATGATCGGTGCCGCAGCTCTTTCCGCACTTGCTGCTGATCTGGAGAAGGCCGCAAATGAAGAGAACGGGCAAGCGGTTGAGACCGGCTGGCCTCATCTGAAAGCACAGTATGAAGCTACAGCCGCTGCGATTTTCGAAGCCTTTCCTTCAGCGGGGGAGGATGCTTCCGGGAACGATGAGATTCTTGAGTTTTTACCGGAATAAACTCCGTAAAGGGGACCCCTTTACGCCTCACCATAATCCATACATCATTAATACAGTTCCTTCAGCACCAACACCGTAGTTCCCGGATTGTCCCCGGGAATGATCCGCTTCACCTTCGGCTCATATTTATACCAATCGTAAATCATGGACCGCAGACTGGTGCCTCTGTTATATCCGTGGATCAGCTGCAGCTGGTACGTTGCCGGGCCGGCAGAGGAAATTGCCTTATCAATGACTTTGATTGCCTCATCCTGACGCAGGCCGTGCAGGTCTATTTTTACAAATGCTTCACTCATATGATATTCCCTGTTCTGTAAAAGCATATGGCGGCTTTCTGCGGCCACCATCCTGCCCAGTATAGAATGTAGGATCCGGTGAAGTCACAATTTCTTCATCATCCGATACAAGATATGTAATGGACATTTTCTTCCTGGCAAACTCAA
>CAMOXX010000137.1 GCA_946629475.1 uncultured Blautia sp.
GATTCTATGTAGACCTCAACCAGTGCTCCTGCGGCTACTACATGGCAAACTACAATGGATGCTGCGGATGGGTAAACGCAAGCTACGTAACACTCCTTGACTGATAAAAACAAGCTTCTATAAGCACCAAAGCCCCTGGACAGAGCATAATCGCTCTGCCGCAGGGGCTTTATTCGAGTCTTAATCCTTTCCGATATTACCGCTGCTCTTGCCCTGTACTGCTTTCTCCAGAGGGAGCCAGTCCAGGGCATTTTTAATATGCGTGTCCCAGAAATCCCACTCGTGGTCACCAGGGCCTGTCTCATAGATGTATTCCACACCATTTTCCTTCAGGAATTCCACAAAATCATCATTCTTTTCCCTCAGGAAATCGTCATCACCGCAGGCCAGATAGAGCTTCGGGATTTCTTTCTTTTCATCAAGGAGACGGCTCAGCAGCACCTTCGGGTTCTTCTCGGAGCGCACGACCGCTTCGAGGTCATTGCCGAACACGTGCTTTTTAAAGTCTGTCCTATCGGAGGGGAATTTCGGATCAGGGTCTTCGATCGGAAGGGTGTCATCCACAATCAGTGCTGACGAAAGGCCTACGATCGCACCGAAGGTGTCAGAGTATTTCAATCCGTTGTAGATTGCACCATAACCGCCCATGGAGAGGCCTCCGATGTAGGTATCCTCCCTCTTGTCAGAGAGCGGGAAGGTTTTGCGGGTAAACTCCACCAGCTCCCTGCCGATAAACTCGCTGTAGCAGTTTCCGGCATTCTCCTGATCCAGATAGAACATATTATCACCCGAAGGCATGACCACGCAGAGATCCCTCTCCTCGGCCCACCTGCGGATTCTTGTTCCGTAAATCCAGTCGGTGCAGTCCCCGATGATCCCATGCAGCAGATAGAGAGTCTTGTAGGGCTTCCCCTCCTCCCGCCGCGGCATGTCCGGCAAGTAAACCTTGTCCGTAGGAAGAATCACAATAATCGGAACGGTTCTCCCCAGAGTCTCCGCCATAAAACTAACCTGAAATACTGCCATTTCTTTCCTCCTTGTCTGCTCATTCAAAAGTGCCGCTATTTTTCATGCTTATGTCAAAACCTTTTCCGCTTTTTCTATTGTAATGAAAAAGCACTGTTTTTTCAATATCCTAAAGGGGTTATGCTGTAATAGAAAAGCGCTGTATATTCAATATCTGAAAAGGTTTATGCCGTCAAAACAGCGTTCCGGAATTTCCTCTTATAAGAGGAAATAATCGTTTTGATTTCTCCCCGGTCCTAAACTATATTTAATATATGAGGTACCTTTTCAGCCTTCCGAATGAATGGGGGCTGAACAGTTACTATAATGAGTAATGAATACGAGCAGCGAATGTCAATTTTATACTCTGCCCGTCTCATCTTGAACGACCGGCAAAACGGGGCAGATCACGATCGGAGGTAAATATGAGTAATCTGGCGGAAAACTACCTGATAGGAATGGATCTCGGCACAACCAATGTCAAAGCGCTTCTCATGGACGAGGATGGAAATGTCCTTGCAAAAGCTTCCCGGGCGAACCATATGATTTTTCCCGGAAAAAGTATGGTAGAGCAGAGTGCGGATGAATGGTGGGGCAATGCAAAGGATGTTTTCAGGGAAATCACATCCCTGGCCGGTCCTGAGATCGTAAAGCGCGTCCGGGGCATCAGCATCAGTTCCCAGACCGTTACCATGCTCCCGGTTGACAAGGAAGGCAACCCTCTCCGCAACGCCATCATCTGGATGGATGCCCGTTCCGCAAAGGAGATGCACTATATCTCTCTGATGCTCGGACATGATCATTATGTCAACATCATCGGCGGACAGCCCGATGCCGCTTTTCTGCCCAACAAGATTCTCTGGTATAAGATGCAGGAGACCGAGCTGTTTCTGAAAACTTACAAGGTCATGCAGGCCAGCTCCTACATCAACTTCAGACTGACCGGAAAAATGACCATGGATCTCGACCAGGCTGTGCGCACCCAGTGCATGGATATCAACACGATGAAGTGGTCCGACGAAATCGAAAATGTTGTCGGCGTTGATTTCAACAAAATCTTCCCCGAAGTGTTTGCGGTGACCGATATCATCGGAACAGTCACGCCGGAAGCCGCTGCCGAAACCGGTCTTGTGAGCGGAATCCCGGTCACTGCAGGTGCGAGCGATGCCCTCACCTCGGTTTACGCCACCGGAATCACCCAGCTCGGTGAAGCCTGTGAATCCACCGGCACCTCCTCCCTCGTGTTTGTCGGAAGCGGTGAGAAGAGCGCAAATGATGTGCCCGTTGTCACCAAGCCCTACGCCGTCGGAAGTGTTCCTTATATCTTTGACGCGCCGATCACCACCTCAGGCGCATCCTTAAAGTGGTATCTGGATACCCTCGGTCAGCCGGAAATCGACAAAGCGGCATCCCTTGGAAAAGATGTCTACACATACATGAACGAAATCGCGCTTGAAGTTCCCGCAGGAAGCAACGGCACGATGTTCTTCCCCTACCTGATGGGCGAGCGGGCTCCGCTCTGGAATTCCCATGCAAAGGGAATGTTCATCGGAATGTCCCTCGACACCACCCGGGCCGACATGCTCCGCGCCATCTTTGAAGGAACCGCCTTTGCCGTCCGTCACGTCATCGAGACCGTCAAGGCCTCCGGTGGTAAGGCTGAATGCCTGCGCATCACCGGCGGCGGCTCCAAATCGAGAACCTGGTCCATGATCAAGGCCTCCATGCTGAATATTCCCGTCATGATCCTTGATGAGCTTTCCGGGGATGTTCCCTTCGGAGACTGCCTGATCGCAGGTATGGCCGCAGGTATCTATACAGATATGACAAAGACCATCGAAAAGCTGGTGCATGTAAAGGAAATCATCCAGCCTGTCGAATCCTGGGTGAATGTATATAACAAGCTCTATCCGTTCTACATCAGCATGTACCAGGATCTGGACAAGGACCTGCTGCGCTACCGCAATGCATGGCTTGAAATGTCAAAATAAAGCGCACTATTACTGTGGGCGGGAAGGACGTTTTTCGGCCTTCCCGCCCACAGTTTATCAATCTAAAGGGGATGGCTTCATCTCAGGAGCCATCCTCTTTTTGTTTCGCTTTTTTGTTTTGCTTTCTTCCCGGATTGTCCTTCAAGTGTAACTGTTCAGCAGCCTTTCAGATTACTGTTTTTCCTGACATCTCTTCCTTCACCGCCGGAGCGATGGACAGGCTGACCTTATGGTAGGGAATCAGCGTCGCCTGAAATGCATGGTACAGATCGGACTTTCCGGGCCACACCGTACCGATCACCTGATTATTCCGATCAAGCTGGTGGAACCAGGAGCCGTTCTTTTTATCCCGCACATACTCATCCAGATATTTCAGAAATTCCGAATAATAATCCGCATACTGCTGCTTTCCGGTCACTCGGTAAAGCACTGCCGAAGTGTTGATCGCCTCCGCAAGCGTCCAGTGCATGCGGTCATGAACCACCGGTTTTCCGTCCCAGTCCGTCGTATATACAAGCCCCGGCGCTCCGTCCGCGTTCCATGCATCATCAACTGCACGGTTGAACAGATTTTCGGCGACCTGCAGATATCCGGAAGTCTTTTCACCATCTTCCCCATAGGTGGACACAGCCCACTGTGTGATCAGCCGGGCCCACTCGATCCCGTGGCCCGGGGTAGCGCCGTACGGCTTGAACGGGTCATCCGGCTTTTCTCTGTTGCATTCCAGATCCGGCGTCCAGTCCTTTTTAAAGTGCTCCGGAATTCTCCAGCTGTTCCCTGAAGCCCATCCGGCCACACGGTCAATGATCCGCCCCGCACGCACACGGTATTTTTCATCCCCGGTCACATCCGCTGCTGCCAGGAAAGCTTCTACCGTATGCATATTGGCATTCAGGCCGCGATAATCATCGAGCACCGTAAACTCCGTGTTCCAGGTATCGCAGGCAAGCCCTTCTTCCTCATTCCAGAAGAATTTATCGTATGCCGCCAGCGCCTCATCGAGCAGCTTCTCCGCACCCGGGCGGCCTGCCAGGGCAGCAGATGATGCCGCCAATATCACAAACGCATGCGCATAGCACTGCTTGTCCGGCAGAATCGTATCATCCTGTCTTCGTCCCGGGTACCACCCTCCGTTCTCCTTGTCCTTCAGTTCCCCCTGCAGTCCTTTTAACGCCGCATCGGCCAGATCCTCACTCCCCGGATGTCCCAAAAATGAACCGATGGAATACACATGTGCCATCCGGCAGGTGATCCAGGTCTCCCGGCTCCGATCCTTCCACGGCGTTCCGTCATCCCCCAGATACCAGGAGCCTCCTCCCGGCGAAGGAAACTGATGTCCGAAGTTCAAAAGTTCTTCTGTAAGTTCTCCCATAAATGCGCGGTTTTCTGCAGTGTCAATCTGATATTTTCGGTCCGCTGCGCTCATCTTCTGCTTTCCTTTCGTTTGCTTTATATATCTGTTCACTACCTTCACAAAAACACGCAAAGATCCCTGCAATTCGCCTTCGGCGATGGATTTCTGCCTGTCCTTTATATGCACTATTTTAAGCCCTGACCCTTTAAAAGTCAAAGAAAAGCAGCCAGCGCTCATTCACGCTGACTGCACAATTTCCATTACAGATTTTAAATGATTCTTCCTGTATAATACCCCTCATTCATCGCATGGTAAATCTGCCCGACGTTATGGCAGTCACCGATCACGTATGATTCTTCGCACATCTCGCACAGTGCGTCTGCCTGCGCGAACGGCGCGCGGAAGCCAAGGGCGCACACCACAGTGTCGGCCTCGATGAGGAATTCCCCTCTCTCGGCATTCTCAGCAAGGACACCTTCCGGCGTGATCTCTTTCACCTTCGTTTTTACATAGAGCTCAGCGCTCTCCTGCACATGGGGCATCAGGCCGCCGCGGTAGAAGGAGTTGACCTCCATCGCCACATCATCCTTCATCTCGATGATGGAAACCTTTTTGCCCTCGTGAGCGAACGAACATGCTGCCTCGGCGCCGACCAGGCCGCCGCCCATGATCGCGACGCGCTCGCCCAGCTTTTCCGGATGAAGCTCGGCTTCGATCGCCATCACCACATTGTCGCCGTCCATACCCTTGATCGGCGGGCGGAGCTCATTGGAGCCGATCGCCACAACCAGAGCGTCCGGAGCAAATTCCTTCACATAATCCGGCGTCACTTCAGTATTCAGAAGTACCTTTACACCGGCCTTCTCAACACGGCTCACCAGCACTCTGCAGAGCTTGATGATGTCCTCCTTGAAATACGGAGCTCCTGCCGGATGAAGATTTCCGCCCAGCTTATCGCTCTTCTCGACAATCGTCACATCATGTCCGCGGTTTGCAGCTGTGATCGCCGCCTCCATGCCTGCCGGGCCTCCGCCGACAACAAGAACTTTTTTCGCCTTGTCCGGAGCCGGGATCTCCTCGCGGAGCTGCATCTGCTGTCCCTGACACGGGTTAACCGTACACTTGATCATCTCAAGGGCGGAAGTAGCGCCGAAGCACTCATAGCAGCGCAGGCAGGGATTGATGTCATCCGCTCTTCCTTCCAGAGCCTTCTTTGCAATGTACGGATCGGCTACCAGGGCTCTTCCGATTTCCACCATGTCAGCCTGGCCGCTGGCAATGATCTCTTCCATCTGAGCCGGGTCATTCAGGGAGCCCACGCAGGCGACCGGCTTGGTCACATGCTTTTTGATCTCAGCCGCCAGATATACATTGACCCCTCTCGGGAAAAAGGCACTCGGATGCGTACGGCAGAACATCGCCGGATCCTCATGATTCCCGCAGGAAATATTGAACATATCAACCTTATCGTTGACCATCTTAGCCACTTCGATATATTCCGGAAGGCCGATGCCGATATCCGTCAGGTCATCGCCGTTCAGACGGAGCTCGATCGGGAAAACCGGTCCCACAGCGGAACGTACCGCGTCCAGAACCAGCAGGAGGAAGCGTGCCCTGTTTTCGAGAGATCCGCCGAATTCATCCGTTCTGCGGTTGAAGTACGGGGAAAGGAACTGGGAGAACAGCCATCCGTGGGCTGCGTGAACCTGAACCATATCATATCCGACATCCTTGCAGAGCTTTGCAGCCTTTCGGTAGGATTCGATGATCTCAAAAATCAGCTCACGGGGCATTTCACATACATGCCC
Source organism: uncultured Blautia sp. (assembly GCA_946629475.1). Taxonomy (GTDB): domain Bacteria; phylum Bacillota; class Clostridia; order Lachnospirales; family Lachnospiraceae; genus Blautia_A. The sequence goes on from CAMOXX010000137.1 coordinate 6,159, forward strand.
TGCCGGCATCTCGATTTCGCTCGGGCCGTAGGCCACTGCTGCAGTTCCGATGTCACCGCCGACCGATGCAAGGCCGCCGTACATTCCGCCGTGGGAAAGCTGGATATTCGCAAAAGCGCCGGCATTGTGGATGCGGCGTGTGCACTCGGTCAGGCCCTGGCGCACACCGAAGGAATCCAGCTGAAGCTGCTTATTATGGGATTTTCCGGTAGAAGAATGAGGAATGGCCTCGCCGTATGTGACCACTGCGCAGCCGCCCTTTGCCTTTTCTTCCAGGTAAGCAATCATCTCAGGGGTCATGTGGCCCTCAGTGGTGATCATGCTGGGGCTGGTGGGTGCAGCGATAATCCTGTTTTTCAGGCGCAGGTTTCCGATGCGGATCGGAGATAAAAGATGAGGATACAGATCCTTTCCCGGATATTTCTCTGACATACGTTTTCCTCCTGTTTGAAAATTACGGCCGGAATCGCCATTTTGCTCCTCCCGGCCGTAACATTTGCTTGTATCTTACGCTTCCTTTTTTATTTCCTGACCTTCCAGATGTACTTTCTCGGTTCACCCTTCAGGTATGCAATCACTTCATCGCCCATCATGGAGCCGGACCATCCGTCGACATCGGTGGTAAGTCCTGCCATGTGCGGGGTGCAGACGACATTGCGCATGGAAAGCAGCGGATGATTTGCGGGAACCGGCTCCTCCCAGTACACATCGATCGCAGCGCCTGCGATGTCCTTGTTCTGCAGAGCTTCCACAAAATCCTTCTGATCAATGACAGCTGCACGGGCAGTGTTGATCAGGTATGCCGTCTTCTTCATCTTTGAGAACCAGTCCTTGTTGACCATTCCCTTGGTGGAGGGAAGAACCGGAAGGTGGATGCTCACCATATCGCTCTCTGCAAGCATGGTATCAAGGTCGACAGCCTTTGCGCCGTCCGCCTCGATGCGCTCTGCCGGCATGTAGGGATCATAGGCAAGGATTTCCATGCCGAAAGCCATTGCGCGGACCGCTACCTCACGGCCGATTGCGCCGTAGCCTGCGATACCGAGCTTTTTGCCGTACAGCTCAAAGCCGATGCCGTAATCCATAAACGGATGGTTTTCATCCAGAGGTCCGAATGTAACATTCTTGACATCCGG
>CAMOXX010000138.1 GCA_946629475.1 uncultured Blautia sp.
TCGGCGAGACCAAGCCGTCCAGAGGACCGGGACGCCGTGAAATCGGCCATGGCGCTCTGGCAGAGCGGGCCCTGGTTCCGGTACTTCCGAGCGAGGAGGAATTCCCCTACGCGATCCGGACCGTGTCAGAGACCTTTGAGTCAAACGGCTCTACCTCCCAGGCGAGCATCTGCGCGTCAACCATGTCCCTCATGGCAGCAGGCGTACCGATCAAAAAGCCGGTGGCAGGCATTTCCTGCGGACTGGTCACAGGTGATACGGATGACGACTATATCGTACTGACCGATATTCAGGGCCTTGAGGATTTCTTCGGCGATATGGACTTCAAGGTGGCGGGAACTCATGACGGAATCACCGCAATCCAGATGGATATCAAGATCCACGGCCTGACAAGGCCGATCGTTGAGGAAGCGATCCGCCGCACGAAAGAGGCGAGGGAGTATATCCTGACAGAGGTTATGGAGAAATGCATCGCCGAGCCGAGACCTGAGGTCGGCCCCTATGCACCGAAGATCATCCAGATCCAGATTGATCCGCAGAAGATCGGGGATGTGGTCGGCCAGAGAGGCAAGACCATCAATACCATTATCGAGCGCACAGGCGTCAAGATCGATATTACCGACGATGGTGCGGTTTCCATCTGCGGTGTTGAGCCGAAGAGCATGGAAGAAGCGAAGCGCATGGTGGAGATCATCGCCACAGATTTTGAGGCCGGACAGATCTTTACCGGACGTGTTGTCAGCATCAAGGAGTTCGGCGCGTTTGTGGAGTTCGCACCGGGCAAAGAGGGAATGGTTCACATTTCCAAGATCTGCCGGGAAAGAATCAACCGCGTGGAAGATGTTCTGACCCTTGGGGATAAAGTGAAAGTGATCTGCCTCGGCAAGGATAAGATGGGCAGAATGAGCTTCAGCATCAAGGATGTTCCGAAGGATGCCTGATCCTTTCTTATAAAAATGAGATATCATAATATTACAAAAGATGACATGCTGAATGGAGACGGTCTCCGGGTGGTTCTGTGGGTGGCCGGGTGCTCCCATCACTGCCCGGGGTGCCAGAACCCTGTAACCTGGGATCCGGACGGCGGCGCGCCGTTTACGGAGACCGAGAAACAGGAAATCTTCGATGAGCTGGAAAAAGATTATGTGAGCGGGATCACCTTTTCGGGAGGTGATCCCCTTCATCATGCCAATGTGTGGGATGTGACCAGCCTGGCACATGAGATCCGGCAAAAATACCCCGAAAAAACCATCTGGGTTTATACGGGGTATCTTTGGGAGGATGTCCGTTCGCTCAGCCTGATGAAGGACACGGATGTACTGGTGGACGGCAGGTTTATGGCGGAACAGAGGGATGTGAACCTTCACTGGAAGGGGTCGGCGAACCAGAGAGTGATTGACGTACAGAACTCTCTCTCCCGGGGAACGGTCGTACTATGGGATGATGATCCCGGATCCGGAACAGTGGTATCCCGGGCAGCCTGCGATATGTAGCCGGAAATGCGGAGCATTCATCAGAAGGGTATTCAGAGAATAATGAAAGTACAAATAAAAAAGCTGTCCGAAACCGCCTGTATTCCCGAGAGGGGAAGCAGCTTTGCTGCCGGCTATGATCTCAGGGCAGACCTGACGGACCCGGCAGAGATCCGGCCGCATGAGACGAAGATGATTCCGACGGGGCTTTCTATTGCAGTCCCGCAGGGATACTTCGGCGGAATTTTTGCCCGGAGCGGGCTTGCGTCGAAGGAAGGGCTGCGCCCATCCAACTGTGTCGGCGTTGTTGACAGTGATTACCGGGGACCGGTGATGGTTGCCCTTCACAATGATTCAGATGAAGCAAGAACCGTGGAACCCGGAGAGCGAATCGCGCAGATGGTTATTCTTCCGTTCCTCGCGGCTGAATTTGAGCTCACGGAGGAGCTGGATGCAACCGCCCGTGGAGAAGGCGGCTTTGGCTCAACCGGGAAAAAATAATGCGGAGACACAGGCAGGCTTCAGTTGTGCATTTTTTATGATTTGCAAAAGAAGACGTTTGATTTGCTCTGACATAACGGCGAAATTGAGGAAACATTCTGTTTTGCGTTGACAAAGAATAAATCCAACGATAAAATGAGTATATAATTCAAAATACTCGGGGGTGCACTGTGAAACTTCTGGAAGACCGTATTATTATGGAAGGGGCTGTTCTGCCCGGAAATGTACTGAAGGTGGGTTCATTCCTGAACCAGAAGATCGATACAAAGCTGCTTCGCAGCATGGCAGAAGAGACAGCGAGACTGTACGAGGGTCAGGGAATCAACAAGATCATGACTGTTGAGGCAAGCGGAATCGCTTTTGCCGCGGCAGTTGGTATGGTGATGGACCTGCCGGTACTGTTCGCAAAGAAGCATCAGAGCAGCAATGTTGACGGGGAGACACTGGCATGCCATGCGCATTCCTACACGCACAATACGGATTACAACATGGTAGTAAGCCGCGCGTATCTCACACCTTCGGATCATGTGCTCCTGGTGGATGACTTTCTTGCCAACGGGGCCGCATTGAATGCACTGACAGAACTGGTGCGCATGTCGGGCGCTTCGCTTGCGGGAGTAGCAGTATGCATTGAAAAACGTTTTCAGGGAGGCGGGGATGCTCTTCGCGCGAAAGGAATCCGTGTCGAAGCCCTTGCGCTGATCGAAAGCATGGAGGACGGTAAGATAAAATTTGCACATACCATTTAAGGCATCCTCGCGGATGCCGTAATGGCTTGTGCTTTTTTATATGTAACTCACGAACTGTATTGAAGGAGGAAAGGTATGAAGAAATTATTATCACTTGTTCTTGCTGGAGCAACACTGCTGTCATTTACTCCTGCAGTGTACGCGGCTGATGCTGATGTATCGGACATGAAGGTCGGATTCATCTGTCTGCATGATGAGAATTCTACGTATGACCTTAACTTTATCAACTCTGCGAAAGCTGCATGTGAAAACCTCGGCATCGCGGAAGACAATTATTTTATCCGCACAAATGTTCCGGAAGGACAGGAGTGCTATGAAGCTGCAGCCGAGCTGGTTGACAGAGGATGCGACATTGTGTTTGCGGATTCCTTCGGCCATGAGGACTACATGATCCAGGCTGCAAAAGAGTTCCCGGAGGTTCAGTTCTGCCACAGCACCGGTACAAAGGCTCATACAGAAGGACTTGACAACTACCACAACGCGTTCGCTTCCATCTATGAAGGCCGCTATCTTGCAGGTGTCGCTGCAGGCCTCAAGCTGAATCAGATGATCGAGGACGGCGAGTTTACCGAGGATGAGGCGAAGATCGGCTACATCGGCGCATTCACATATGCCGAGGTTATCTCCGGCTATACCAGCTTCTTCCTTGGCGCGCGCAGCGTATGCCCGAGCGCAACAATGGAAGTTACCTTTACCGGTTCCTGGTATGATGAGACTGCTGAGAAGGAAGGCGCAAACAAGCTGATCCAGAACGGATGCAAGCTGATCAGCCAGCATGCTGATTCCATGGGCGCCCCGACCGCATGCGAGACCGCTGGTGTTCCGGATGTTTCCTACAACGGATCCACCGAGGCAGCCTGCCCGAACACCTACATTGTTTCTTCCCGTATTGACTGGACACCTTACTATGAGCTCGCGATCACCAGCGCAGCTGCCGGTGAGGAGATTCCGGTTGACTACACGGGCGACCTGACCACCGGAAGCGTACTGCTTACCGATGTCAATGAGAACGTTGCGGCTCCCGGCACAGTGGAAGCTCTGGAAACCGTCCGCGAAAACCTGATGAACGGCACTGAGAAGGTGTTTGATACCGAAAAATTCACCGTAGAGGGAGAAAACCTCACCAGCTGGGAAGCGGATGTGGATACCGACCCCGAATATACACCTGACACAGAGGTCATCGAGGATGGCGAGTTCAAAGAGTCGAAATTCCGTTCCGCTCCGTATTTCGATCTGCAGATCGACGGCATTACACTGCTGGATACCGCTTTTTGATTCAAACCCGTCTGTCAGGGAATTAAAGTAAGAAAAGAGGGCTCAGGGGAGCGGCAGATACAGCATGCTGTTCTGGGTTGAAATCTGATACAGGGTCAGATAAAAAAGACGGAGCGGCGCGGTTCCATCCATGGGACCGCGCCGCTTGTCTTCTTTAGAGAAAGGAGGAGTCAGCTGTGGGTGAAAAAACTGCCGCGGTAGAGATGAGGAATATAACAAAGCGGTTCGGCAGCGTTGTCGCGAATGATTCTGTTAATCTTCTGATCCGCCGGGGAGAAATTCTGGCACTGCTGGGTGAAAACGGCAGCGGCAAAACCACCCTGATGAACATGCTCTCGGGCATTTATTATCCGGACGCAGGGCACATTTTTGTGAACGGAAAGGAGGTTGTGATCCGTTCGCCGAAGGATGCCATGGCCTGCGGGATCGGTATGATTCATCAGCACTTTAAACTGGTGGATGTGCTTACCGCGGCCGAGAATATTGTCCTCGGCCTTAAAGAACCGGGCCGTTTTAACTTGGAGGCTGTCAAACAAAAGGTGAGGAGCATCTGCAGTGAGTATGGGTTTTCGGTCGATCCCGACCAGAAGATCTATGACATGTCGGTGAGTCAGAAGCAGACCGTAGAGATCGTCAAGGTGCTGTACCGCGGTGCGGATATCCTCATTCTGGATGAGCCGACCGCGGTCCTGACCCCGCAGGAGACGGACAGGCTTTTCGCTGTGCTCCGCACAATGCGTGACAGCGGAAAGGCGATCGTGATCATCACGCACAAGATGCATGAGGTGGAGGACCTCAGCGACAGGGTTGCCGTGCTCCGCAGGGGACGGTACATCGGCGAAATGATGACGCGGGAAAGTAGCGCGGAAGAGATGACCAATATGATGGTGGGGCACCAGATGAAGCTGGATATCGAGCGCCCTCTCCCTGTTGACCCGAAGCCGCGTATCATGGTGGAAGGACTTACCGTGCGGGGCAGTGACGATATACTCAAGCTCCAGGACGTCACATTCACCGCGAACACCGGCGAGATCCTGGGCATAGCAGGCATTTCCGGAAGTGGTCAGAAGGAGCTGCTCGAATCGATCGCGGGTCTGCAGCCGACCGAAAAAGGCTCTGTCCGGTATATCAATGATGACGGGTCTGTGGTGGATCTGCTCAAGGAGGATCCCATCTCGATCGCGGAGAGAGGCGTGACGCTGTCCTTCGTTCCTGAGGACCGCCTTGGCATGGGGCTTGTGGGGAACATGGACATTACCGACAATATCATGCTTCGGACTTACCGCCGCGGCAGCATGCCGTTTCTGGACCGCCGATTCCCGAAGAACAGGGCTTCTGATGTGGTAAAGAAGCTGGACGTCAATACCCCGGGGCTTTCAACGCCGGTGCGCCGGCTGTCCGGAGGCAATGTTCAGAAGGTGCTGGTGGGGAGGGAGATCGCCTCGGCTCCGACCGTTCTTCTTACGGCATATGCGGTCCGGGGGCTTGACATCGGCGCCAGCTATACCATTTATGATATGATCAACAAACAGAAGCAGGCCGGCGTCGCTGTGATTTATGTCGGCGAGGACCTGGATGTGCTTCTTGAACTCTGTGACAGGATCCTCGTGCTCTGCGGAGGAAAGGTGAGCGGTATTCTGGATGCCCGGAGCACCAATAAGCAGGAGGTCGGTTTGATGATGACGAAGCTCGGAGGTGTGAAATGAAAAGCAGAAGATCATTTTTTCACATTGCGAAGCGCAAAGACGATGAGCTTCCGGGGTGGAAAGCCTGGGGGATCCGCGCCATTTCACTGATTCTGGCGCTTTTGGTGTGCGCGGTTGTGACAACACTGCTTACAGGACTGAATCCGGTTTCGGTTTTCACAACGATGATCGACGGCGCTTTCGGAACCAGCCGCCGCATCTGGATCCTGATGCAGAATGTCGCGATCCTGCTCTGCATCTCCCTCGCAGTCACTCCGGCTTTCCGGATGCGCTTCTGGAATATCGGGGCGGAGGGTCAGGTGCTGATCAGCGGTCTTGCCGCAGCCTCATGTATGATTCTGTTTCCGAATCTTCCCAACTGGCTGCTGATTCTGATTATGTGCGCGGCATCTGTCGCGGCAGGCGCGGTCTGGGCAATGATTCCGGCTTTTTTCAAGGCAAAGTGGAATACCAATGAGACGCTTTTTACCCTGATGATGAACTATGTGGCAATGCAGCTGGTATCCTACTTCGTCATTGTGTGGGAGGTTCCGAAGGGATCCGGAAAGATCGGCATTATCAATCAGAATACTGAGGCGGGCTGGCTGCCGGTGATCGGCGGACAGAAGTACCTGCTGACCATCATCGTTGTGCTGATACTCACGGCTTATATGTATGTCTATCTCAATTACACGAAGCACGGGTATGAGCTTACGGTGGTAGGTGAGAGCGAGAGAACCGCCCGTTACCTGAACATTAAGACCGGAAGGGTCATTGTCAGAACCCTGATGCTTTCCGGCGCAATCTGCGGCGTTGCGGGACTTCTGCTCGTCGGCGGAACGGACCACACGATCACATCCACCATCGCGGATGGAAGAGGGTTTACGGCGGTTATGGTATCATGGCTGGCAAAATTCAATCCGGCCGGAATGATTTTCGCAAGTCTGCTGATCGTTTTCCTGAGCCGCGGCGCGAATGAGATTTCCACGATTTTCGGGCTGAACCATGCGTTCGGCGATATCCTGACAGGAATCATTCTTTTCTTCATCATCGGGAGCGAATTTTTTATCAATTATCAGATTCGTCTCTCCGGACGGACCGGAAAGGAGGAGCGCTGAGAAATGTTTGATTTTGTGACTTTTATTCCCCGGGCTGTTGTGCAGGGAATCCCGCTGCTCTACGGAGCAACCGGCGAGACTCTGACGGAAAAATCCGGAAATCTGAATCTCGGTATCCCCGGCATCATGTATGTCGGAGCAATCTCAGGCGTGATCGGTGCGTTCTTTTATGAACAGAACGCTGCCGAGGTGCATACGGTTCCGGCGATTCTGATCCCATTCTGCAGCTGCCTCCTGGGGAGTCTGCTCATGGGGCTCATCTACTGCTTCCTTACGGTAACGCTCCGCGCCAATCAGAACGTGACAGGTCTGGCCCTCACCACATTCGGCGTCGGGTTCGGCAATTTCTTCGGCGGAAGCCTGATCAAGCTGACCGGAAGCGAGGTTCCTTCCATCGCTCTGTCGGCAACCAGCGCGGCATTCAGCAAAAGCCTG
>CAMOXX010000139.1 GCA_946629475.1 uncultured Blautia sp.
AGCTTCTGAAAGAATGGGGACTGCCTGAGAACCTGACAGGCGTCGCATCCATAGCACTCGGATATGCGGATTGCCCGCATCCTGATCCGAAACCAAGGAAAGAAGGATACGTTGTAAGGGTGTAAACACGTAACTATGATGGGAGGGGCATGTCTAATGCAATTCACCTTAACTGTACTTGCCCTCTCAGCCGCTCTGACGGGCTTTATGCCGGCTTTTGTCTCCGCGGAGCAGGATTATGACACTGCCATGATCAAAGCGCCCGAAAAGGAGGTTCACGGCGTCTGGCTCACCTATGAGGATTACGGAAAGCTCGGGCTGACAATTCAGGATGGTGAAGATGCTTACCGGGAGGCGGCGGAGAACTTTCTGTCGGACATGGATACCTGCGGGATCAACACGGTTTTTCTGCACGAGAGGGCATTTGACGACGCCTTCTGGAAAAGCCCCACGTTTCATGCCTCGCGGTATCTTGGCGCTGATGAATCTCTGACGGCGGAGGAGGCATATCCATTTGACCCGGCGGGAATATTTCTGGAAGAAGCACATGAGAGAGGCATATCCGTGCATGCCTGGCTGAATCCTTACCGTGTATCCCGAAGCTATTACTATGACCCGGCAGAGGATTCCACCACAGAACGGGTCCTCACGGCCGTAAGAGAACTGATGGAGTTTGAGAGCGGCGGGGAAACATTTGACGGCATTCATCTGGATGACTATTTTTATCATGCGGCATCCGGGTATATCTCCGTGTCTGACCCCGGGCATCCGCATCCTGCAGGTGCTTCTGCCGAACAGAAGAGGAATAACATAAACCGTATGGTCCGGCAGGTGTACGAAACAGTTCATGCGTATGGCAGGAAATTCGGGATCAGTCCGGCCGGTAACTATCAGAATGACATGAACAGCGGAGCGGATATCGACACCTGGCTCTCAGAGGACGGCTATATCGATTATCTGATCCCTCAAATCTACTGGACCAACCATTTCGGTTCAAACGGCAGCATCCCGAAATTCACGGAGACTCTTGAGCTTTTTCTTTCGAAAAGGTGGAACAATGTCAGAATATATGCCGGGCTTGCCTTGTACCGCGGAGGCAGCCGGAACCATGGGGACATCGGGTGGAGCATATCAAACACCAATATTTGCGAGCAGGTGATCGAAGCGGAGGAATCGGGCTGCAATGGCTACGCGATTTACTGTGCTTCTTCCTTTTATGAACCTGCAGCGGCGGAAGAACTGAACCAGTTTCTCGCAGGCGCGGGTGAAAAGTGGTAAATAATGAAGGGCGTGTGAAACGAAGCTTCGTTTACGCACGCCTTTTTTCTTTGCGGACAGTTACCATAATTCCATATTATGTTATGGCAGAATAAGTCGACCTGTTTTGTTTGACTTTGCCCATGGAAGGGCAGTATAATACCATACAAGGAAAGCACATAACAAACACACATATCTGTTGACAGCTGTTTGGCGGACATCCCTGCGGGAATGCTTCACATCCCTCACGCGGATGCTGCTGAGCAGCTGGATCAAACCAAACTCTCTTACATTCCTGACCGAACTCCGGTATCATATCAGACCAAAATGCCTATATTTCACAATGCCGAGAAAGGAGGTTTCCGGGTCATAGTATTTTTCTGCCCGGCGAGGGGGCGTTCTCCGCCTTTATTACAGCGTCAAAAGTCCTGAGCTGGCTTTTGGCGAGCGAATCTTGTAACTACGGTACTCATACAGATCAACGATTATCTTTACGTAAACTGTTCAGGCAGCTGAACAGGATACATCTATAAAACGAATCTATCAAATCCCGGGGCTTTCGCTTTGGGAATCGCAACTGCAAATCATGGAGAATGCCAGCGCATCGGGGGGACACTTTCAGACTGGATATAAAAAGTCTCCCCGCAGCGCCGGCATTGTCAATCAATTCAACAGGAGACAGAATAATATGCGGAAGATCCTGACAAGGGCCCTGCTCTGCCTTGCCGTGCTGTTAACCGCGGCGGCAGCGCTGAAGGGTCTGCGGGTGTACGTTGTCATGTCATCCTCGATGGAACCCGGGATCAAAACCGGAAGCCTGATCATTACGGATACCATGAAAAAAGAACCGGCACCCGGAAGAATCATCACGTTTTACACGGGTACCAACCGTGTGACACACCGGGTAGTACGAATCGAGGAAGACGGGACTGTGATCACCAAGGGTGACGGGAATCCATGTGAAGATCCTTCTCCCGTGAAGCCGGATCAGATTGAAGGAACTGTCCTGTTTTCCGTCCCGGCAGCCGGCTCCGTGATCCTTATGGCCCGAAGGCCTTCCGCATTCTGTTTATCCTTTTTCATAATGATGCTTATTGCTGTCATAAATCGATTGAAAGAGAGGAAAGCAGAATGAACAGAAAAAAGAAAATGATCTGTGGGATTGCTGGTGCTGCCGCTCTGGCTGCAGTCATGATAGGCGGAACATATGCTTATCTGACAGATTTTGATACCGCTTCGAACGAATTCACCGTCGGCAAGGTGGATATTGATATTGAAGAGCCGAACTGGGATCCGGAGGACCATAAAGAGCTTCTGCCGACCCAGGAAATCAACAAAGATCCGATGATCACGAACAAGGGCAATAACGAGGCCTATGTCTATATGGAAGTATCCGTTCCGATCAGGAATGTGATTACCAGCGATGCAGCTGGAAACCGCATTGACGCTGCCGAGACAGAGCTGTTTTCCTTCAGCCCGGATAACAAGAACTGGACACGGATCGACAGCTACGTAAAAGGGACTGATAAAGTGTACATCTTTTCCTACAACGAGATTCTGAAACCGTCCGAAAAGACGACTCCTCTGTTCCAGACCATGACGTTTGCAAATGTTGTGGAAGGCCAGATTGACAATCAGACCTTCCTGGTGCCTGTGCGCGCATATGCGATTCAGACAGCCAACACAGGAGGAGAGGGCGAAAGCGTGCCCGAACAGGCCAGAAATGCGTTCTACACCTATCTGAACCAGAACAAAGGACTGGAAGGGCAGGTAACGGAAAAAGGATAATTCATGCTTCAAGGAGGGCTCATTTTGAAAAAGATAAGATCAGCTTTGATGCTTATTGCAGTGCTCATTGCAGCCGGTATCTGGGGGATCGGTCCCACCTGGAGTTTTCTTACCGGTTACGATTCCGTGCCAAATCCGGTTACCCCCGGCTGTAATGAGACCGAAATCATCGAAGAATTCCCGGATACTCCTCCGCAGGACCCGGAGAAGAATCCGGTTTATAATAAGAAAGTTCAGATCCGCGCGCCGGAGGCGGTCATTGCGAATGTGACCGGTTATATCCGCGCGAGGATCCTGTATTCCAACAGCGACCTCGGAAATGCCGTGGTTTTAAGCGGCATGGACAGCGGCTGGGTCAAGGACAGCGACGGCTACTATTACTATACCAGACCGGTATCCAGGGGGCAGGTGACTGCACCTTTATTCACCCGCGTGTCGCTGGATTCCTCAAAGGTGTCGGACAAGGCTTCTGTCTATGTGGAAGATTTCCGGATCACGGTTTATGAGGAATCGGTTCAGGCGGGAAAATGCAAAAACTATAAAGAAGCATGGAACTCCTTTGTTCCAAAAACAGCCTGAGAGGAGGGATGCATAAGTGAAAAAGCGAATTCTGCAAATTTCAGCCGGGATTCTCGCGGCACTGCTTGCTGCTTCCGTGCCCCTCTATGCCAGGTACTCAGACAGTATCAGCGTGATCAACCATCTGGCCACAGGAGATGTGAACATCCGCATATCGGAGCTGGAAATTGAAAATGGTGAAGAAGTATCCTACCAGAACCCGAAGGTTATTCTTCCGGGCGACAGGATCTCAAAAATCCCTCGGATCGAATGTCTTGCAGAGCCGTGCTGGGTCAGAGCTCATGTCACCTTTGAGGGTGCGCAGGAAAGGCTTCCGGGCCTTTCGGAGGAACTGATCGGCGGAATCAATGAGAAAAACTGGGTGAAAGCCGGGGATTATTATTACTGTAAAAAACGGCTTTCCCGCGGAAAGCATGTCGATCTGTTCCGCACGATCACAGTCCCTCACGACTGGAACAGCGAGCATGCCGATCAGGCTATGAAGGTCACAATCCGTGCCGACGCGATTCAGGCAGCCCACTTTACTCCTGATTTCGAGGCGATGTCACCCTGGGGAAACCAGGAGATTGAGCTCTGCGTACATGAGGCCGAAGGAGAACCGGAAATCCGGACAGAGCACCTTAAAAACACCGTGGAGTACAGTGGGGATGCCCATAAGCTCGTTGCGGCTCCGGACGATTTTTTCAAAAATATAGGAACTCTGATGCCGGGAGATACGGTCAGTGACTCAGTGGAAATCAAAAACACGGTCAAAAGGAACGCTGAACTCTTTTTCCAGGCCGGCTATGAAAACCAGACCAAGGAGCAGCTTGAGCTGCTGTCGGCGCTCACAATTCAGATCAAGTATGCAGGAAAGGAAATCTACAAAGGAGCTCTGACACAGGATCACCTGAACAAGGGGATTTCCCTGGGAACCTTTGCCCCGGGACAGGGCGGAAGAATGGATTTCACGATCACGATGCCGTCTGCACTTGGAAATGCCTACGCAAAGCGGGACGCGGCTGTAAAATGGATCTTCAAAGTGGAGGAAGATGAGGAACCGACGCCTGCACCGTCAGCGAACCCGGGATCACCGAATCCCGGCACAGGATCCGGCGGCGGGCCGTCAGCGGAAACACACAGCTCCGGAGCCGAGAAAACCGCCCCGATCAAGACAGGAGACGACAGTGCTGCAGGCATCTTTGCGTGTACAGCCTGCATATCCATGGCGGCTGTGATATTTGTTGTGACAAAAAGAAGGAGGAGACGAGAATCATGAAGCTCAGACTAATCAGCATGCTGATTGCATCAAGCATGGCGGCGGGAAATTTTACAATGCCGGTGAGCACAGCGGCTATGAAGGATATTGCTCCCCTGATGCACACCGGCAGTACAGAATATATTCTCCCGATAGTCGGAACCGACGATTTGACCGACGGGTCGCCCGGTTATCCGGAGATAGAAAACTATGACAATGGAATTTCAGAACCAGAAAGCCGGGACTCTGCGGAGGGCAACAGTGGTGGAATCATTCCGGAGGGGGTTCCGTTAGAGGAAAACGAACCAGGCCTGATCAGCAGCGGGAGCTTATTCGAAGATTCTGCGGTTGATGCACTGCAGAACGGGAATCTGGTGACTGATATCCCTGCAGGGGGTGAAGCAGTATTTGATGGCCTCTCAGATGGCCCTGCGGCCGGTGAAGACGCATCCGGGGATCTCTCTGACAGCCCTGCAGGCGATGGACCAGTATCCGATGGCTTCTCAGATGCGGATGCGCTATCCGATACTCCTGCAGAGGGTGTACCAGTACCGGATGATCTGACGGATAATAGGCTGTCTGGCGCTTTTACAGAAGGTAATCCGGCATCTGATAATCTCTCGTATGACGAAGGGCTGTCCGGCACTTTGACAGGAGGAGATCCAGCACCTGATAATCTCTCAGATGACGATGCCCTGTCCGACACTCTGGCAGGTGAAGAACCGGATAATGAGGATCTGACAGAGGAAATCCCGGCGGACGAGAACCTGATGGAGGAAGAACTGCCAGTCGAAGACTCAGAGACACTGGAGGAAGAAGACGATTTGATTGAGGATGATCAGGATGATGAGGACGCCCTGATCGAGGACGAACAGGACGATGAGGAGGATGAAGAGGATCCCGAAGAGGAGGATCCGGAGAAAAACAGTGAAGAACTTGATGAAGAATCGGATGAAGTTCTTGAAGAAGCTCTTGGAGGATACGAATTTGCCGGATACCTTTATGATCTGATCCCGAATTATGTCTGGGTAGGGGAGGGCGAGCCTTCCAGAATCGGACATGAATATCTTCTGGGCGATAAAGAATCCAGAGCGAAAGAGCTTGAAGGTGATTCTGCAGAAGCTCTGCAGGACAGCGGTGAATTGCCGTCATTGGACGATTCTGCTGGTGAAGACTCCGCTGCGGCTGATGATGACGAGGCAGAAGAACCGCTGTACAGCAATATCCTGGTTGAAGAATTTGCGGAGGATGCCCCTGCAGATTTCCTGCCTTATACTGACTCAAACGATTCAGAACTGATCGGGGAGACAATGTCCTTCACACCTCTGTCAACCGGGACTGTTCCTATGACGATGAATCTTGCCTCGCCGATCATAGGGGATGAGCTGGTAACGATGGATTTTGGCACTCAGTCCACTGTAAATGCTCCGATGATGGCGCCGGCCGTGCCTCCGCTCGTGGGAGCATCCGGCGGAAACTATATCGCGGACACAGTTAAGCGGGTTGTGTATCAGGGATATAAGAGCCGCTCAACCACTGTTGACAGCTCCATGTCTGACGGTCTGCACACGATATCCTCCGGAAAAGTCCGCATCTATAAAGATGGCCGTTATTTTATCAACGGAGGAATTGCCCTTGACGGACAGACGTATTATGCTGACGAGAACGGCTATCTGATCGGAGGGTGGCTGAAGACAATCATGGACTCTTCAAACTCTGACTACCAGAACGAGAAGAATGATATGGCTTTTTCCTTTCGCTATTTTGACCGGAGCAGCTACAAAATGCAGACAGGGCTTGTGAAAGTCGACGGATTGTGGCATTATTTTAATGATAACGGTGCCATGATCGTGAATAAAGCGAATACAATAAACGGGAATTATTACTATTCTGATCGGTATGGTATCTGCGAGAGAGTAAAGCTTCGTTTTGGAAATGTCATTATATCTGATGCTAACCAGAATAATAACACTTACTTAGCGAATAAAGCTGTAACAGCAGTAGATATAAATACTTTCACAGGGCAGAACGGCGAATACAGTTTCCGTCCCAGATGGTATAAAGACCTGACAAGTCTGGAAGTATTCGGATTTAATCCCGTAGAAAACAGCGAAGCATATTACTGCACACTTCGGGACGGTTCGCTGGCAGGAAAAATCGGATGCATCTACAGGAATGTCGGCAAATACAACGGCCGTGCCATCGACCTGCGTCTGACTGTCACCGGATATGAGTTTTTCAATCTGAACGGTGACAACGAAGTCGGATACTTTTATGTGGCCAAAGGCAAAATCG
>CAMOXX010000140.1 GCA_946629475.1 uncultured Blautia sp.
TGGAAAAACATTTTTTCCAGTTCTCCCGCCGGAAGGCTGTACACCTCCTCGAACGCCCCGGTCAAGCTCTCCGCCAGGAGGTCCGCCGCAATCTCCGGGCAATACTCCTTCAGGTTCACGACCCTCGCCCGGACGGAATCGACGCCCTTTCCCTGCAGCTTTTCAGGAGAAACCGTCAGATACCGTGTGAGCGCGTCGCTGTCAACATCCATCATCAGCGTTCCGTGGTGAAAGCAGAAGTCTCCGCTTTTGTAAAACGCGTTCCCGGAAAATTTGCGTCCCTCACAGGCCAGGTCATTCCGCCCGGTCTTTTCTGCCGGAGCTCCCAGGGTCCGGACCGCCCGCATAATCACTTCAAGCTGGCGCTGTACATCGTAGTTTGCTTTTCTCGCGCAGAAGGTGAAATTCAGGTTCCCAAGGTCATGATACACAGCCCCGCCGCCGGAAAGACGGCGGACAAGATATCCGCCGTCCCGGTTCAGTTCTTCGATTCTGCATTCCTTCCAGGGATTCTGGTTTTTTCCGATCACAACCGTGCGCCGGTTCTGCCACAGGTAAAGGATGCACTCGTCCTCCCGTACATGGAAGGTCAGGTATTTCTCAACCGCCAGATTGTGAAAAGGTGAAAAGCAGACCGCAGGGTCTTTTTCCCGGTAAACACTAATCCTCGAAAGCATAGCGGATCACCGGGCTTCTGGCCGCCAGCACCTCGTCGGGCCTGCGGACCGGTGTGTGCAGGGGCTTTTCGTGCATTGCTTCCGGATTTTTGACCGCTTCGTCATATATATCACGGAAGATGCGGACCGCCTCGTCCAGCGTCTCCTTCGTCTCGGTCTCCGTCGGCTCCACCATCAGCGCCTCATGCACAATCAGCGGGAAGTACATTGTCGGCGGGTGAATTCCGTGGTCCAGCATGGCCTTCGCGATATCCAGAGCCGAGACATCCGTCTGGTGCTTCAGCTCCTCCAGGCAGATGACGAACTCGTGCATGCAGGTACGGTCGTATGCCAGCGGATAGATATCCTTCAGCTTTTCCTTCATATAATTAGCGTTCAGCACCGCATTTTCTGCCGCCGCGGGAATTCCCTCACGTCCGATCGAAAGAATGTAGGCGAGAGCCTTCACCGCAACGAGGAAGTTGCCGCCGAAGGAGCGGACATCACCGATGCTGCCCTCCGCGCCTTTTCCCGGAAGGTATTTGGCCAGGAATGCCTTGCAGCCGCTCGGGCCGCTTCCCGGGCCGCCGCCTCCATGGGGCGTTGAGAAGGTTTTGTGCAGATTCACATGGATCACGTCAAAGCCCATATCCCCCGGCCTTGCGATGCCCATGACCGCGTTCAGGTTCGCGCCGTCATAGTAGCAGAGCCCGCCGGCCTCGTGGACAATGCGTGTGATTTCCAGGATGTTCGGGTCGAAAAGCCCGACCGTATTGGGGTTCGTCAGCATCAGTCCTGCGGTATCCTCCCCGACCGCTGCCTTGAGGGACTCGAGATCCACACAGCCCTGGTCGTCGGAGGCGATGCTTACCACATCAAAGCCGGCCATCGCCGCGCTGGCGGGGTTGGTTCCATGGGCCGAATCCGGAACAATGATCTTGGTTCTCTTCACATCGCCGCGTTCCCGGTGATACGCCTTGATCAGCAGAAGCCCGGTGAATTCGCCGTGGGCTCCGGCCGCCGGCTGCAGAGAAACCGCATCCATGCCGGTGATCTCACAGAGATATTTTTCCAGTGTATCGCAGACCTCGCGGCAGCCTTCAACCGTGTCCGCATCCTGCAGGGGATGAATCTTCGTAAACCCGGGAAGGGCAGCCATCTCTTCGTTGATCTGGGGATTGTATTTCATGGTACAGGAGCCGAGCGGATAGAACCCGTCGTTTACTCCGTGCGTCTGTTTTGCCAGTTCGGTATAGTGGCGGTCGACCTCCGTCTCCGGGAGGGAGGCAAGATGAAGCTTCTTCTCCCGGAGCTGCGCCTTCGGAAGGCGCCTCGGCACATCATTCTCCGGAAGATACTGCGTGCCTCTTCCGGCCCGGCTTCTCTCAAATACCAGTTTCATGCTCCGGTCACCTCCTTTACGATGGCAGCTGCCCTGTCCATCTCCTCCTTTGTGTTCATCTCGGTCGCGCACCAGAGAATCCTGCCGCCCGGGAGCGGGAGCCCGCCGAGTATTCCCTCAGAAGCAAGGGCGCCAAGCACCTTCGCCGGATCCGGACATGCCGTGACAAATTCGTGGAAGAACTCCTGGTCCGGCCACACAGGCGGAAGGCCTGCCTCAGCCAGCTTTTCCTGCAGATAGTGTGCCTTGGAGGAGCACTGCACCGCGGTCTCGTAAAATCCATCCGGTCCCATCGCGGCCAGATATGCTGCTGCCCGCAGCGCGCAGAGCGCTTCGTTGGAGCAGATGTTGGACGATGCCTTCTCCCGGCGGATATGCTGCTCTCTCGCCTGCAGTGTCAGAACAAATGTCCGATTTCCGTCACAGTCGACGGTCTGCCCGACAATCCGGCCCGGAAGCTTTCGCATCATCTTGTGTCCTGTCGCCATAAAGCCGAGGTACGGTCCGCCAAAGGAAAGAGGCATGCCCAGAGGCTGGCCTTCGCCCACGGCGATGTCTGCCCCGTATTCACCCGGAGTCTTCAGGACTGCCATGGAAACAGGGTTAACGCTCTCGATCAGTTTTGCGCCGGAGGCATGGACGGCCTCAACGGCTTCCTCCATGGGCTCCAGGTTTCCGTAGTAATTCGGATGCTGGATTAAAAGACAGGAGACATCCGGTGTCAACAGTTCCTTTAAGGCCGCGAGGTCCGTCACACCGTCCTTCTCCGGAACGAGAATCACCTTAACATCGCGCCCGAAACTGTAGGTTTTCACCACCGATACGGTTTTGGGGTCCACGGTGCCCGAAACAAGAATTGTGCTGCGTTTCCGGTCGCGGCACATCTCGCAGGCCTCGGCGGCTGCCACCGCTCCGTCATAGACGCTGGCGTTGCTGGCGTCCATCCCTGTCAGTTCACATATATCTGTCTGGTACTCAAAAATCGTCTGAAGCACTCCCTGGCTGATTTCTGCCTGATAGGGAGTGTAGGCTGTCCGGAATTCCTCTTTGTCCGCAATTGTGTTTACGATCGCGGGAATGTAGTGGTTGTATGCCCCCGCTCCGCGGAAAATGTGCCGGTAGACGACATTCTTTTCGGCCATGTCCTCGATAATCCGGCGGACGGAGAGCTCCGAGTTTGCGGCCGGAATGTCAAGGGGCTCCTTTAAAAGGACGCTCTCCGGGATATCCCGGTACAGGTCGTCAAATCCGGAGTATCCGCATTCCTTCAGCATCTCCTGCTGTTCGGCAGGGGTGTTCGGAATATAGTTTCCCATGGGTTCACCTTCCTTCTGCGATAAAGGCCTCGTATTCCTCTGCGGTCATCAGATCCTCTGTCTCCGTGATTTCCGCCGCTTTTACAAACCATGCATCGTAGGGAGCCTCGTTCATCTTCTGCGGTTCGTCCGCAAGCTCCTCGTTCACCTCGGAGACGGTTCCGCTGACCGGGCTCAGCACGTCGGAGACGGCCTTGACCGATTCCACATCCGCGAATGCCTCGCCGGCTGTCAGCTCGTCGCCTTCCTCCGGAAGGTTGGCAAAAACCAGGTCGCCCAGCTGGTCCTGCGCATAGTCGGTGATACCGATGTAAGCGGTGTTGTCGTCCTCAAAACGGATCCATTCATGTGTTTTGGTGTACTTGAGTTCTTTCGGGAAATTCATTTTCGTTTTCTCCTTTCGTTGTTGGGGTACTGCCCGGCAGCATTGCTCCTCTATCTTTACCTGTGATAAAACGGCAGCTTCACCGTTTCTGCCGCGACTCTGCGCCCGCGGACGACCGCTTCCACCTGCGCTCCTTCGGCCGGAATATCCGCGTCCAGCATTGCCATGGCGACCGGATATCCCAGATATGGACAGTGTGTCCCGGAAGTGGTCATGCCGACGAGGCGGTCACCGATCATCACTTCCTGATGCTCACGGATGATGCCCTTGCCGGTCACTTTGAGTCCGACACGCCTGCGCGCCGGCTCACCCGCTGCGATGATCGCGTCTTTTCCGATAAATTCCTGCTTTGCCGTCTTTACAAAATGGCCCAGGCCGGCTGCGGCGGGTGAAATCTCCGCGCTCAGTTCATGGCCGTAGAGAGGCATGGATGCTTCAAGCCGGAGCGTATCCCTGGCGCCGAGTCCGCAGGGGATCAGTCCTTCATCCTTCCCGGCCTCGAGAAGCAGGTTCCACATGGCCGGTGCATCCTCTGCGTTCAGATAAAACTCAAAGCCGTCCTCGCCGGTGTAGCCTGTCCGTGAAATGATGCAGGGAATATCCCCAACCTTTCCTTCGAACACCGCTGAGTAGTAGCCTTTCGGGATATCCTCCTCCTTCGCCAGTTTCTTCAGGACTTCCTCCGCTTTTGGGCCCTGAAGGGCGATCTGACCGTACCTGTCCGAAACATCGTTCATCGAAACATTCCCGAAGCGGTGCCCGGTCATCCACGCAAAATCCTTATCCTTGTTGGCGGCATTTACCACGACAAAGTAATCATTGTCGCGGACTTTGTACACGATCAGGTCATCCACTGTGCCGCCGTCCTCATAGCACATTGGGCTGTAGCGCGCCTTTCCGTCCTTCATGACCGTATAGTCATTGGTCAGAAGATGGTTGAGATTCGCAGTGGCATCCGGTCCCTGCACAAGAATCTCCCCCATGTGGGATACGTCAAACAGGCCGCAGGCGGTCCGCACTGCCATGTGTTCTTTAATCACGCCTGTCTGGTACTGCACGGGCAGAATATATCCGCCGAACTCCACCATTTTTCCCCCGCATTTTACATGCTCTTCATAAAGGGGTGTTTTTTTGCCTTCCATAAGCAAACCCTCCGTTTTAAAAAAATAGACAGGACACACAAGGAGGCTGATGAGCCTCTCCTGTGTGTCCTGTCTTGGTACCTGAAAGATTCGGCCGCTCTATACAAAGCCGCCTTACTTCGTCGGTGCTGAAACGCTTTCCAGGGTCGCGTCCGATTCCGGTTCTTTTGCCTGAGAGTTTTACACAATCGCCCCTTCGGCGTTCTGCAGCAGATTCTGCAGCAGAAGCTCTCCCGAAATCATCATCCGCGGTTATTGATTTATACCCTGAGTCTATTATATTCCGCGTCAAATGTCAATGTACAACTGTGCCAAATCGCTTGCACCGCCTGGAACCTGTTACTATTCACGGCCGTAAGGGCGAGATTCCGAATGGAAGGCTCAGGCCCAGCCGCTTGCGGCTTGGCCGTGAATAGTCACCGGCAGTTCGTGAGCTCATCCTTCATATTCAGCACCAGGATGTTCCAGTTGATAAATCCTCCGTTCATGATGGGTTCCCCGGTGAACGGGTCATAGTATTCGTGGAGACTGCCGCTCTTTTCCAGGTCTCTGCCGAGCAGAAGGGCGGTTTTCTTGTAGATCAGCTCTGCCTCTTCCCGATAGCCATAGTTCATGAGCCCCCGGAACACCACATAATTTGCCACCAGCCAGATGGGTCCCAGCCAGTTGGAGGGATTATTGGTCACGGAAAGGTCGAACATCTTTTCGTCCTTCGCAAGCGTGGTCACCCCGTAGTCCGAGCCGAAGGTTTCCGGATCGAAGATATGCCTCACGAGCGAGGCCGCCTGCTCCTCCGATGCAAACCCGGCGAGCATGGGGATAAAGCCGGACCACACGCGGATTTTGATCGGGAGGGTTTTCCAGAACACACCCAGCCCCTGATGAAACCAGTCGTATTTTCGGGTATGGATATCCACATCCACAGAATAGAAAAACCGGTCCCGCCTGTCCCAGCATTCGGCCTGAATCGCCGTGATCAGATTTTCTCTTTTCTTTTGGAACCGGGAGGCACATGCGAGATACTCTTCCGCCCTGCCTTCGCCTGCGTGAAGAGAGGCAAGTGCCGTAAAATACTTCTCCGCGTTCCGGAGCTCTATCGTCATGAAGCTGTTCAGAAAAATATTTGCTGTCGAGAACGGCGGCCGCCCGAATGTAGCAGGGTCATTGTCCATCCCGATCATGATGTCGTCCTGCCACACGTACAGGCCCGCATTCTCATAATAATAATTCCGGTCGTAGCAGTCAAAATACTTAAGAAGCCCCTCCTGAAAATCCTCAGCCCAGGAGTAGTCGGAGATTCGGTCGCTGATCAGGCAGATCTGGCCTGCGAGGAAGGGCTTATGCATGTTCATCTTTTTCCCTTCCTTGTGCCGCATATTGAGATACGGCTCCGGCCAGTCGGCTACCTCGATCATCATGGGAATATAGCCGTCCGGCAGCTGATGGTCAAAAAAGTTCCGGACATTTCCCTTTGCATGCTCGATGATATTTTCCCGAAGCTCCGGGTCTTCATACCGGTCGAGCAGGTTCAGAAAACCGTACACCGACCAGTAGGTATCCCAGTCCCACACATTCCCGTCGTAGATGGAGCCCGGATCAATAAACGGATACCGGATGAAGCTCCTCGGTTTTTTCAGGACGTCCGGGGTATGCTGCATCACAAAGGCCCGGATCTCCTCGGCATACCGGTCCGCCGTCTCCCGTGAGACCGGCCCTTCTTCTGTCTGTCTGTTAATAGCCTGCCTTTCTTCCATTGTCCTTCCTTTCCGGAATCAGCCCTTGACAGCCCCGGCGGTCATGCCTTCCATCACCTTTTTGTTCAGGAGCAGGTAGATGATCAGCATCGGGAAGACGCTCATCGACACGGAGGCGAAAATCGCTCCCCAGTTCTTCGCGCCGAACTCGTCGGAGAAATACAGAAGGCCTGTCTGCACCGTTTTGAGCGCGGAATCACTGATAAAGGTCATCGAGAAGATCAGGTCGTTCCATTTGAAGAAGAACTGAAGCACCAGGACCGTAACGATGGCATTCTTCATCAGCGGCAGAACCACATAGTACATCAGCCGGTAAATACCGCAGCCATCGATCACGGCGGCCTCCATCAGTTCGTCCGGGAAAGAACGGAGATAACCCTGCACCAGATAGATGGAAAGGGAAAGGCCGAACGCGATGTAAGTAATGATCAGGCAGGTTCTGGTATTGAGAAGATGGCCCCTGCTGTAGATCTGGAACAGGGGGATCAGGGCA
>CAMOXX010000141.1 GCA_946629475.1 uncultured Blautia sp.
AATCGGGAAAGCAGACAAGCAAAATGCACAAGTTATTTCGTGACAGTTCCTTACCATATTTGGAGGAATTATGACCAGTAAACAGAGAGCTTATCTGAAGAGCCTGGCTATGAACACCGAGCCGATTCTGCAGCTCGGAAAAGGCTCCCTGACCCCGGAGTTTACAGCTTCGGTCAGGGAGGCGCTTGACGCGCGTGAGCTGATCAAGATCAATGTGCTCCAGAACTGTCTGGATGACCGGAACCAGCTGGCGCAGATTCTTGCCGACCGTACCGGGGCCGAGGTTGTCCAGGTGATCGGCAGGAAGATCGTCCTTTATAAAGAAGGTAAGGATGATAAGAAGAAGATTATTTTATGATTTATGGGGGTTGCGAAGGCGTGTGCTTCGTGGAAATCGTATGAACATTCAAACGGCTTCCGCGCCAAGAACTTCTAGCATTCACTCAAGATGTGGAAAGGCATTCGCAAACGCCTATAATTATTCTACCGTAAAAGGAGTGTTCTATGGGCAGGCGGCGTAAGGAAGGGATTATGGGCGGCACCTTCGACCCCATACATATCGGTCATCTGATACTGGGCGAGGCGGCCTATGAGCAGCTCGGACTTGATACCGTGTGGTTCATGCCGAGCGGAAATCCTCCCCATAAGAAACACCGGGAAGGCCGTGCGTCGGATGAACAGCGCGCCGAGATGGTGCGCATGGCGATCTCCGGCAATCCGCATTTTTCGCTGTCACTGATGGAAATGGAAGAAGAGGGGTACACCTACACCTACCACACCCTGGAAAGGCTGAGATCGCGGAACCCCGATACGGATTATTATTTTATCATCGGCGCGGATTCTCTTCGCGATTTTTCCACCTGGATGAAGCCGCAGCGCATCAGCGATGCGTGCACTCTCGTGGTCGCAGGCCGGCAGACAGGGGAGAGAAGCAGGGCTTTCACAGGAGATGCCGCTGTTGATGCTTCTTCAGGAGATATTTCTTCAGTTGATGCTTCTTCAGGAGTTCCTTCCGAAGAAGACGATCTGGACCGCATGATCAACGCAGCGAAAGAACAGTTTAACGCCCGTATTGTACGGCTTGACACACCGAATATCGATATATCGAGCAGCACGATCCGGTCATGGTCCCGGGAGGGCCGGAGCATCCGCTATTATGTCCCGGACGCATGCCTTGCATACATTTCTTCCCGGAATATCTACGGGAGCTGTTAAAATGCAGGTGTGCCGCGCTCAAGTCGCGCGTGTGAGACTTGTCGCAGGACTCGGATCAGGTTCAGCTGATATCTTCCAAACCGGATCCCTGTGCATCCTCGTGGAGCGTTTATCTCAGTGGGGGCTTCTCACACTGAAATAAAATCATAGTTGGTAAGGAGGCAGAGCAGCATGGCAAAATATGACCTTGTGAAAATGCAGAAAAAGCTTGTCAAATATCTGGATGAGGATCGTTTCCAGCACACAATGGGTGTCATGTACAGCGCGGCCTGCCTGGCCATGGCCCACGGGTATGATATTCAGGATGCGCAGGCGGCAGGGCTTTTGCATGACTGCGCGAAATGTATTCCGAACAAAAAAAAGATCAGGCTGTGCGAGCAGCACAACATTGCGATTACGGAGTTTGAAAAGACACATCCTTTTCTGATTCATGCAAAACTAGGTGCATATATTGCGGAAAAGAAGTATAATATAACTGACCGGGAAATCCTGAACGCGATCACCTGGCATACTACCGGGCGTCCCGGCATGAGCATGCTTGAGAAGATCATCTATATTGCTGACTACATCGAGCCGATGAGGGATAAGGCGCCGAATCTTTCGAGAATCCGGCCGCTGGCTTTTGTCGACCTGGATGAGTGCATGTACGAGATTCTTCGCGATACGCTGGATTACCTGGAGGAAAACCCGAAGGAGATCGATGAGACTACGCGGGAAGCCTTCGAGTATTTTGATGAGCTGCACAGGAACAGGCAACAGAAATGAAAGCGGATGGGAGCGTCTGCTTTTCTGAGGATTGAAGGAGGTGGATCGGTTTGGATAACGAACTGAAAATGGTAAAGCTGGCTATGAAGGCTCTGGATGAGAAGAAAGCCCATGACATTAAGGTGATTGATATCCGCGAGGTTTCGGTGATTGCGGACTATTTTATCATTGCGAGCGCATCGAACGAAAATCAGGTGCAGGCCATGATGGACAGTGTGGAGGAGGAGCTCGGACGGGCCGGGTATGAGCCCCGGCAGATCGAGGGCAACAAGAATTCCTCCTGGGTGCTGATGGACTACGGCGATATGATCATTCATATTTTTGACGAAGAAAACAGACTTTTCTATGACCTCGAGAGAATCTGGAGGGACGGAAAGACACTCGATATCACCTATGATGCATAAAAAGGGGGCATCCCATTGGCAGGGAATAATCCGCTGACCGGGCTTTTTACACGCCTGACCGGCAATATCCGCAGAGTGTTCGGCAAGAATATTGCAACGGTTGTCTGCGGCCTGCTGTTTCTCTACATGGGGATCAATGCTGTGCTGTACATGACGACGAGCCATATTGAGTCGTACGAGGTGATTTCGGCGCCGCTCTCCATGAATGAGACTTATTCCGGCCTTGTGATCCGTGACGAGACGGTCGTGCAGGCGGAGGCCGGCGGGTATGTCAATTATTATGCGCGGGAAGGCAATAAAATCAATGCGGACGGAGCGGTTTACGGGCTCAGCTCGACAAAAGTGCCGGAGGCTGAGAATACCCTGAGCCAGGAGGATCTCGCCAAGATCCGGGATGAAATGATGAATTTTTCAAAGAGCTTTACTCCCGGCAAGTTCAACAGCACCTACAGCTTTAAATATCTGCTGGAGGGCAGCATCCTGCAGTACGCGGGGGTGACGGGCAAGACAAAAACGCCGGCTGCTCTTACGATGGAGGATCTGCAGGCGGGAGAGGAAAACCCGGAAGCCGCACAGCAGGCCGATACCGTCACATATGGCAACCAGACCATCAGCAAGGCCCAGACCGACGGGATCGTGATTTACTCGAAGGACGGATATGAGAATCGGAGCATTGAGGATATTACTTCGGAGGATTTTGACCGGAATTCGTACCATAAAACCGATTTAAAGACGAAGGACCCTGTAAGAGCGGGGGACGACGTATATACAATTATTACTGATGAAAACTGGAGCCTTCTGATTCCGCTGTCGGACAAGCAGGCCGTAAAGCTGGCGGACCGCAGCGTGATCCGTGTAAAGTTTCTGAAGGACGATCTGACCCAGACGGGTGATTTCAGCGTGATAAAGATTGACGGTCAGAAATACGGAAGAATCGACTTCAGCAAAGGCCTGATCCGGTACGCGACCGACCGCTTTCTGGACATTGAGCTTGTCACGAACAATGAGACCGGCCTCAAAATCCCGCTTACATCTCTGGTAACGAAGGACTTTTTTGTGATTCCTTCCACCTTCGAGATGACGGATGAGGAAACAGGAGAAATTTCCTTCATTGTGTCAGAGAGGGATGAAAAGGGCAAGACCGTGACCAGGGTAGTTACTCCGACGATCTATGCGACGGAGGAAAATGAGAACAGTATCAAAAATGATACCGGACAGAAGACTTATACATATTACGTGGATGACAATTCCTTTTCGGATGGGGACTCGATTGTTCTGAAGGATTCGAAGGCAAAATACGTTGTGGGCGAGAAAAAGTCGCTTCAGGGTGTATACTGCATCAACCAGGGATACGCGGTTTTCCGCAGGGTGGAAGTGACGGATCAGAACGATGAGTATGCTATTATCAAAAAGAATACACCGTTCGGACTGACCCGCTATGACCATATTGTGCGGAACGCGGACCGGGTGAATGAGGAGGACATCCTTTACTAGAAAGAGGAGATAAAAATGATAGCTGACAACCTGAAAGAGGTAGAAGAGCGCATCCGGAAAGCGGCGCTTGCTGCAGACCGGGATCCGTCGGATATTACTCTGATAGCCGTGAGCAAAACCAAACCGGTGCCGATGCTTATGGAGGCTTATGATGAGGGAATCCGGGTTTTCGGCGAGAACAAGGTTCAGGAGATCATGGATAAGTACGATGAGATGCCGTCGGATGTCTCATGGCATATGATCGGGCATCTTCAGCGGAACAAGGTCAAATATCTCATCGGGAAGGTAAAGATGATCCATTCTGTGGACAGTCTCCGCCTGGCCGAAGCGATCGAGGCGGAAGCCGCCAAAAAGGATGTAGTTGTTCCGATTCTTCTGGAGGTAAATGTTGCTGAGGAGGACACAAAATTCGGCCTGCCGGTAAACGGTGTTCTTCCACTGGTGCAGCAGATTTCCGCTTTTCCGCATCTTTCTGTTCAGGGCCTGATGACAATTGCCCCATATGTGGCGGATCCGGAGGAAAACCGGCCAGTATTCAGACAATTAAAAAAATTAAGTGTTGACATTAAAGAAAAAAACATTGATAATATTCATATGAATGTTTTGAGCATGGGGATGACCGGGGATTATGAGGTCGCCATTCAGGAGGGTGCTACCATGGTCCGTGTAGGGACCGGTATTTTTGGAGCACGGTCCTGACAGGGGAAAAGAACAGAAACAGGATTGGAGAATTGTTGCCATGGGTGTTTTAGACAAATTTTTGGATGCAATCAAACTGAATGACGAGGATGATGATTATCTGGATGACGATATTCTGGACGACGATGACGATTTTCTCGATGATGAAGTTCCCGAGAAAAAGCCGCGCCGCGGATTCTTCGAAAAGTTTGGCTCCAAAAAGTCTGCGTCAAAAGCCGCCGACGACTATTATGATGATGACGAGGATGAACTGGATGATTTTGACTTCGAAGATGAGGAGGAGGATGACCTCGAACCGGAACCCGAACCGGTCAGGCGCCGTACAGTGACGGCTGCTCCGGAGCGGACCAGAGTTTCTTCTCCTGCAAAGCAGAAGGCTCCGGCTCCGGTACGCACATCTTCGGTAACGAGATCTTCTACATCAAGATCATCGGTTTCCGCGAGAGATGAAAGGCCTGTCCGTCAGTCCTCATCCTCAAAGATTACGCCGATGCGCCGGAACAGAAGTTCCAGCGGCCAGAGCATGGAGGTATGCGTGCTTCGTCCGCTTTCGATGGAAAACACGAGAGAAATCGCTGATATGCTGATCGATGAATCTACCGTGATTCTGAATCTGGAGGGGATCGATGTGGAGCTTGCGCAGAGAATTATCGACTTTGCGTCGGGTGCCTGCTACTCCCTCGGCGGAACGCTTCAGAAGGTTTCCAGCTACATTTTCGTGCTTGGACCCGAGAATGTGGATATTACAGGAGATATGCCGAATCTGCTCGGAGGTTCCGCGCCGTCCATCAGCGCAGGATATTAATGACAGCTGCCCCGGAGGAAAAACCTCCGGGGGTTCTTTTTTCGGAGAAAAAACATGATAGAAGACAGACTGATTGTAAAGCGGGAAAATGACTTTTCCTATCCAATTGTATTCCGGACGGATTTTGAAGGCCTCAGTCAGGAACTGCAGAGCTTATCGGAGAGCCACAGCAGCATCTGTATTGTGACGGATTCCAATGTGGCCCCCTTGTATCTGGAGCAGACAGAAAAAGCCTGCCGGAGCGTGTTCGGTAAGGTCACGACCTTTGTTTTTACTGCCGGGGAGCAGAACAAGCACCTGGGTACAATTTCGGATATTTACCGGCACCTGATCGGGGCAGGGATGGACAGGAGAGGGCTTCTCGCAGCCCTTGGAGGCGGTGTGACAGGCGATATGACGGGCTTTGCCGCCGCGACCTATCTGCGGGGGATCGATTTTATCCAGATTCCTACAACGCTTCTGGCCCAGGTGGACAGCAGTGTCGGCGGCAAGACGGGGGTCGACCTCGACCAGTACAAGAACATGGTCGGCGCGTTTCTTCAGCCGTCTCTGGTTTATATGAATATGTCCACGCTTGCTACGCTCCCGGATACAGAGTTCGCCTGCGGGATGGGCGAGGTGCTCAAAACCGGCCTGATCTGCGACGGAGAATTCTTCAGGGAGACGGTGCGGAACAGCGGACGTCTTCGCTCTGACATGCAGCTTCTTAAGAAAACGGTGCGCAGGTGCTGTGAGATCAAAGCCGGCATTGTGGAGAGGGATCCCAAGGAGAAGGGCGAGCGGGCCCTCCTGAATCTTGGGCACACAGCCGGCCATGCCGTGGAGAAGCTGAAGAATTTTGAACTTCTGCACGGGCAGTGTGTTGCGGTCGGCCTGGTTGTATCGGCGGAGCTTTCGAGAGAAAAAGGCCTGCTGAGCGACGGGGAATTCGAGGAGATCAGGGAGGGCATAGAGGCTTGTGGACTCCCTGTTTCGGTCTCAGATCTTCCGCCCGAGGATATCCTGGCAGCGACGAAAAAGGATAAGAAGATGGATTCCGGACATATCCGGTTTATTCTGATGGACGGAATCGGGCATTCCCGGATTGACAGGGATATCACGGATGAAGAGCTGCTTCGCGCAATCCGGAGGGTGGTTGTATGAAGCCGAAACCTCTGAGAGCGTGGATTCCCGCGTGCTGTATTTTTGCGGGCTGGCTCTGCCTGTTTCTTCTGGATCAGTTTACGAAGCATCAGGCCGCCGTTTACCTGAAGGGGAAGGATGACATCAGGCTTATACCGGGGGTGCTGCACCTGACATATCTTTATCCTGAGAACCGGGGGATCGCGTTTGGCATGATGCAGGGCGGTACGGCCGTGTTCGCCGTACTGACCGTGATACTGGCGGCCGCTATTTTATATGCGATTGTCAGGATGCCGAAAACCAGGTATTACCTTCCGCTCATGATTACGTGCACCCTGCTTCTGGCAGGAGCGGCCGGCAATTTCGCAGACCGTGTCCTTCGGGGCTATGTTATCGATTTTATCTATTTTATCCTGATCGATTTTCCGGTGTTCAACCTTGCGGACATTTATGTGGTGACGGGCGGCATCCTTCTGGCTTTTACGGGCATTTTCGTGTACAGAAACGATGAGGATTTTGCATTTCTAAGGATTCATAAGGGAAACGGCGATTCGTAAGGGAAGCGGCGATTCGTAAGGGAAGCGGCGATTCGTAAGGGA
>CAMOXX010000142.1 GCA_946629475.1 uncultured Blautia sp.
TCGACGGCGGACTGATCGGCGGCGCTTCCCTGAAGGCTGACTTCGGAAAGATCGTTAACTACAATAAATAATCTCAATGTAACAAAGAAGAGCATCACCGGGCGCTCTGACTCTGGGAATTACCAGGGCAGGCGCCTGGTGTTTTTTAATTGTATGAAAGAGAAGAAGTAAATGTATTATCGTATGTTTTGATGGGATGAGAATTCTGTGTTGTTTGTAAAAAACATTCTATATATTGAAATGCAGGAAAATTCTGGTATAATTTAAGAAAGGGAGATCAGCACGTCTGTATAATATTTTACAGACGCAGCATATAAAAAAGAAAGGACATTCAATATGTACACCTCACAGAATATATCGGTCAGTGTCCAGCCTAACTGTGTGGTTGGAATCGGAGCATCTGCCGGAGGGCTTGAGGCGCTGCAGCAGCTTTTGACATTTCTGCCGTCCAATACGGGCATGGCATTCGTGATTATCCAGCATCTTGCACCGAATCACAAGAGCCTCCTGGTTGACATTCTGGGGAAATACAGCGCAATGCCGGTCCAGGAGATCACCGATGGAATGCATGTCGAGCGGAATCACATTTATATGATTCCACCCAAGCACAATGTGGAGATCGTATCAGATGTACTCCGTCTCCGCGACTATGATCCGCAGAAGATCAACCATCCGATCGATGTTTTTTTTCGGTCGCTCGCGGAATCCTATGAGAGCAGAGCAGTCGCCGTGATTCTCTCCGGTACCGGGTCGGACGGCACCAACGGCATCCGGTCGGTGAAGGAACAGAACGGTCTGATTATTGTCCAGACTCCGGAATCCGCCAAGTTTGACGGAATGCCGCGCAACGCGATCAGCACGGGCCTTGCCGACCTGATCCAGAGGCCTGACTCCATCGCCAGGGAGATGCAGCACATTGCGGCATCTATGGTGGATGCCAGCGGCAGGATGCTTTTGTCGGATCAGGACCTTCTGTCACAGGTGTTCTCCATTCTGAAAAATGTGACAAACATCAATTATGCCTACTACAAAAAAACGACGGTACTCCGCAGAATCGAGCGGAGGCTTGTCGTTACGCATAACCGGAACCTTCGGGAATATGTGACCTACCTCACCAAAAACCCCGAGGAGGCCAAGCTTTTGGCGAAGGAAGTCCTGATCGGCGTCACCAGCTTTTTCCGTGATCCGGAATACTTTGACGTGCTGAAGGAGACCGTGGTCAAACAGCTGCTCAATGAGGCGCCGCGCGAAAAACAGATCCGGGTCTGGGTCGCCGGCTGTTCCACCGGGGAGGAAGCCTACTCCATAGCGATCCTTTTCGCGGAAGCGATGGAAGAACTGAATATCCGCAGAGATATCAAGATTTTCGCGACGGATCTGGACACGGAGTCGATCGCAACGGCTGTGCGGGGCGTTTACGGCGACAATATCATCGAGGATGTCTCCGTAACCAGGCTCTCCAAGTTTTTTACCCGCAAGGGCAACCGGTATCTGATTCATCACGATATCCGCAAGATGATCATTTTTGCCCAGCACAATGTATTCCAGGATCCTCCGTTCGGCAGGCTCGATCTGATCAGCTGCCGGAATGTGCTGATCTATTTCCAGGCCGTGCTGCAGCGGAATCTGTTTTCGATCTTCCACATGGCGCTGAACAACCATGGCTTCCTGTTTTTGGGAAGGTCGGAGTCCGTTATTGACTATGACGATATTTTCCGCACACTGTGCGCGAATGAGAAGATTTTCATCCACAACAGCGCGGGGAAAGCGCCGGCTCATGAGCATTTCAGCTACTCGATGCAGAACGTTGAGAGCAGCATGGAACCGGTTCAGATTCAGAGGCTCGAGGATGAGGCCGAAATCCAGTACAAAGCCAACGAGCTGGACACTTCGATTCTGGAAACGCTGATGCCGTCGTGCGTGCTTGTCAACGAGAAAAACGAACTGACAAGAACCTACGGGGACTGTACACAGTTCCTTTCCATCCCGACCGGCGCGGCGACCCTCGATATTTTTATGCTGCTGCGGAATGACCTGAAGATCGCGGTTTCGACAGCACTCAGGGACGCGAGGCTCACAAATGAAAAAGTCAGCTATGACGCAGTTCCGGTAAAAATCGAGGAGAAACCGGAATATATCGCGATTGTCGCCCAGCCGATTCTGGACCGGCACGGACAAAAGACAAACTATATGTCGATCGCTTTCCTCCGCGGAAAACGGTTGATTGAAGGGGATATGAAGCGGTACCAGATCGATACGGCTGCCTCCCAGAGGATCTCCAACCTCGAGCAGGAGCTGAAGATCGCGAAGGACAACCTGAGGCAGACCGTGACGGAACTGGAATCCGTGAACGCCGAGCTCCAGGCGGCCAACGAGGAGCTGCTTACTGCCAATGAGGAACTGCAGTCCTCCAATGAGGAGCTGCAGTCAGTGAATGAAGAGCTCTATACCGTCAACTCGGAATACCAGTCGAAGGTGACAGAGCTGGCTTCGGTCAATGATGACATGGCGAACTTCCTCTCCACCACACTGGTTGGCATTCTGATGGTGGATCGCGAGCTGAATATCCGCAAATTTACGGAGTATATTTCATCGGAGTTCCATGTGGCCGAGCAGGATGTGGGCCGTTCGCTCCGCTATATTTCGTATAATTTTGCGACGATCGACCTGATTGCCCTGTGCAGCATGGTTCTCGAAACGATGCAGCCGGTCGAAAAACACTGTGCTTCGGTTGCAGGCAAAACATACCTGATCCGCATTTCACCCTACCGTATGCAGGACAACCTGCGGCATGAGCCTTCGGAAAATGCGGAGAAGTCTGATAGCACCAAGAATTCCAGAATTCATGGCCTGGTCATCACTTTTGTGGATACGACAAAGCAGGTGGATGACCAGGAGCAGATCGAGGAGATGGGCAGGGCCCTCCGGATGGCAGTGAAATCCAGCCGCGAAAAGGAGACCTTCCTTTCGCATATGTCGCACGATATGAGAACGCCGATGACGGCGATTTCCGGACTGGTTCAGCTCAGCCTGAAGGAGAAGAACCTCCCGGATGAAGTGCGCGACAACCTTGAAAAGATAGAAACCTCCAGCCAGTATCTGCTTGGACTGATTGAAGAAATCCTGGAGACGAGCCGCATCAACGCCGGCAAGGTCGTCTCGGTCAGCAGTGCGGAGAAGGAGGATGATGTTCTCAACTCGATCGTCACGATCGTCTCGGAGCAGGTGAGGAATTCCGGCCTCGATTTTCAGTATGAAGTAAACGGGTGCAAGGACAGATATGTAATGATGGATGCCCAGCACGTAAAGAGGGTGCTGCTGAACCTGATTTCCAACAGCATCAAGTTTACTCCCGAAGGCGGAAAGGTTATCCTGAAGGTCGATGTTTCGTACGAGGATGGACGGGCAAACCATGTTTACCATGTGATCGACAACGGAATCGGGATCAGCCCGGAGTTCCAGCAGAAAATGTTCCTTCCATATGAACAGGACAATTCTGCGGGAGAGCAGAACGACGGGACCGGCCTTGGGCTTTACATCGCCCGGAACCTCGTTGAGCTGATGGGCGGGACCATCGATTACCGCAGCGAGGAGAAAAAAGGCACGGAGTTTATCGTCCGATTTACATATGATCTGGCGACCGATGAGCAGATTTCGCTCCGGACGCACCGCGCCGAAACGTTTGAGGACCAGGTCCTTTACGGAAAGAATGTGCTGCTGGCCGAGGACAACACGATCATCGCGGAGGTGATCATCAAAATCCTGAATACCAAGGGAATCCACGCGGAGCTGGCGACCGACGGACAGGAAGCGATCGATCTTTTCCTCTCACACGGCCCATATCATTATCAGGCGATTCTGATGGACCTGATGATGCCGGTGAAGGACGGATTTGAAACATCCCTGGCAATCCGGAGTACAAATTCGCCGGATGCCGAATCGATCCCGATCATCGCGCTGACGGCCGATATCACCGAAGATGTGGAGGACAGATGCAGGGAAGCGGGAATGTCCTACTGCGTAAGTAAACCTATTGATCCCGGAAAGCTGTTTGCTTATCTCGGGGAAGGTTTTCAAAAACAGATCCACTGGAAGAATACAGCAGAAAAATCTCTGACAACGGAAGCGTTAGAGACCTCTCCGAAGCCTGAAAATGAAGCGGGAGGAGATGACTCGTTTTGAACGAACTGATGCACAGACTGGCATCGTGGGGCGCCTCACCCAACGATGCCCTGAGATGCCGGATGATGGGAGACCAGAAGCTGTATAAACGGCTTCTGAAGAAATTTGCGGGGACGGAAAAAATAAAAGCGTTTTTGCTGGCTGTCGAGGCGGAAGACTATCAGAAGGCATACTATGAAATTCACCAGATGAAGGGTTCGGCAGGGGTTTTGAGCCTGACACCGCTGTACCGGAGCGCCGAAGAGGTAATCTCGGCTTTGCGGACAGGAGAGAGGGAAAAAATCATAAGCTGTACGGAAATGTTTGAGGGAAAATTCGAAGAGTTCGTAAGAATAGTACAGGGGACGGCGTAAATACCGTCCCCTGTATCTTTTAGCGCCGGAAGTTTTCGGGCGGCGCGATGAGTCCTTCAAAAAAATGCTTGCGGCAGAGCGAAATATAGCTCTCATTTCCGCCGAGGAAAACCTGTTCCCCTTCACGGACAATGTGCCCGTCCTTGATGCGGGCATTGCACTGGGCGCGCTTGCCGCACCAGCACACGGTCGGTACCTGTTCGATCACATCCGCCAGCTCAAAAAGGCGCAGCGCCCCGGGAAAAATCTTCTGCTGGAAGTCGGTGCGCAGGCCGTAGCAGATCACCGGGACATTCAGGTCATCTACGATGTGGGCGAGGAAATCGACCTGCTCCGGAGCCATAAACTGCGCTTCGTCCACAATCACTGCGGCACAGGAGAGGGCATCTTCACGGGTGTGCCAATGCTCCTTTGCGTATTCGATAAATTCGTCGACGTATTCACAGGGAGCGGAAATTCCAATACGGGAAGCGATGATTTTTTCACCGTCCCGGGTGTCCGTGCGAGGCTTTAACAGATGAACGTTCTGTCCGCGCTCCTGATAATTGTAACGCACCATGAGAGCGTTGGCACTTTTGGAACTGCCCATTGCTCCATAGCGGTAATAGAGTTTAGCCATTTAAAAATCTCCGTTGTGTTTCTTATGATAAAAAACCGTTAGCCACGCCGAAATCGTGGACAATCCGGGAAGTCTCCTCCGAAGGACCGGAAATGACGGCGGATGCAGTCACTTCACAGGGAGGATTGTTTTTGATGCTGTCGACTGCGGCTGTGACGGCCGAGACATCCCCCGCAAGAAAAACGGTAGCATGGCCGCCGCACCGGGTATGCCATGTCTGGAATTCCACACTGGAGGTTTTGACCATCTGGTCCACGACCCGGACCGCGTTGGCGCTGCCAAGAACTTCCACAAGACCTAATGCCTGATATTTCATATTTCTTGCCCTCCTTACTTGTTGATCGTCATGGCGATAGCGGTTTCGGTATCGGCGGCGGGTGAGGCGATTACAGTGCTGGAATACAGCTTGCCGAGCCGGCCTCCCTCCCGAAGAGCCGCATCCATCGCAGCGCGGACATCCGAGACGGAACCGCGGATTTTTACGCACGCTCCGCTTTTGAGACGGTTGCGCTCCACTCCCTGCACAACAACATCTGCCGTTTTGGTGGCGGCGTCGAGAGCGACGATACAGGCTACAAGGTTGTCAAATTCAAATACTCCGATCGCTTTTCCTGCATATTGCTGGCTCATAAGAATACTCCCTCCGAAAGGAATGCAAAAGTTTCGTGTGTTATTTATCAATCTTAACATAGATCAACGCAGTTGGCAAATAAAAGGTTTGCTGCATGAGACGCGTTTTTCAGAAACCTCGGCTTTTATCTGCCGGCGTTCCTTTTCCTTTTGTCAATATTATTGCCGGTCGCCGACAAGCCTTAACCTTGTCCGTGCCCGGATAAACACTAACGAAAAACACACAAGAAATGGTGATATCTTCTTGCGTTCCCACTAAAAATGGAGTATAGTAGAAAAAGAGAAATACTATCTGTAACAGGCATAGTATGCCTTGACGTACGAAAATGAGTTTTAAGTCCTTTTCGTGGAAGGGCTTGCTTACTATTATTATAATTTGTTATTTCCTTTATGCTGAGAAGAAAGGAGGGATACTGTGCTGACAATCGAATCATTGAGAGGTTACGGCGCAAACGTGGACGAAGGGCTTTCCAGATGTATGGGAAACGAGACCCTCTATTTGAAATTAGTGAATACGGTGTGCGATGATAAATCATTTGACATATTGGCAGAGGCGATAGACAACAAGGATTACAAAACCGCTTTCGAAAGGGCCCATGCTCTGAAGGGTGCTGTCGGGAACCTCTCATTATCACCCCTGTACGAAGAAGTCTCCGAACTCACGGACGCTCTCCGAAATCAGGAGGATGGGGATTATTCGCAGATGCTTCAAAAGGTGCTGAAGGATAAAGAAAGACTGTCTGCTCTGAAAACCGGGTAACCGTGATTGAAGTTGTAATCGCAGAGATTCGTTTATGCCTTCGCTGCAGTAAATGCGGCAGTAATAGTTGCAGAGATATATTAACAGCAGTACCTTAATTTAACTATATAGGAGAATTGAGATGAAGTGTGAACAGGCTATTGAAAAGATGAAAAATGAGAGAAAGCGGTACTGGGGGAACATCGTCCGCATGATGGCGGGCTTTGCCCTGCTGATGCTGTCATTGATGGGGATCAGCGTGAGCGCGTTTGCGGCGGCGGATGTGACGATTGACCTGAAGACACCTTTTAAAGCGGAAATGGGACTGTACCATGTCGGGTACGTGGATGATAAGGGGAACTATGTTCCAACAGAACCGTTTAAAGTTGAAGAAGCAGCAGCTTTCAGAGACTTTCTGGCTGATCCGCAGAATTCAGAACTGTTTGACGCTGCTGTTGCAGCCATCAGACCTCTTATCCCGGAGGATGATGATGATTTTGATTTTATACGTGCAACGGTTGAAGAAGGAAAAAGACAATGGAAAGGTGAAATGA
>CAMOXX010000143.1 GCA_946629475.1 uncultured Blautia sp.
TGGGGGTGCTGAACCGCCTGCATCTCATAGAGGAATGCGAAGCATTCCGAATATGAGGGTGCTGAACCGCCTGCATCTCATAGAGGAATGCGAAGCATTCCGAATATGGGGGTGCTGAATCAGTGTCCGATACCAGGGAGGAGGCCGAACATGAATATCCGTGAAAGGATGGAAGAACGCGAAGCGGAGATGCTCAGTCCGTACGCAGTTTTGAGCCGCTGCTCCGCAGGAAGGGACAGGCCGGAGGAAGAATGCGATGTCAGGACAGCCTTTCAGCGAGACCGTGACAGAATCCTGCACTGCAAAGCCTTTCGAAGACTGAAGGATAAGACTCAGGTATTTCTGGCACCTCAGGGCGATCACTACCGGAACCGTCTGACACATACGCTGGAGGTTTCGCAGATTGCGCGTACAATCGCAAAGGCACTCCGGCTGAACGAGGACCTTGTTGAGGCGATTGCACTTGGCCATGACCTGGGCCATACTCCGTTCGGCCATGCCGGAGAGAGAGCGCTTAATGAGGCTTCTCAGCATGGATTTGCGCACTACCGGCAGAGTGTCCGTGTAGTTGAGGTTCTGGAAAAGAACGGGGAGGGCCTGAACCTGACAAAGGAGGTCCGGGACGGCATTCTGAATCACAGAACCAGCAGCATGCCTTCTACCCTGGAGGGGCAGGTGGTGCGTCTCTCTGACAAGATTGCCTATATACACCATGATATGGACGACGCCCAGAGGGCAGGTATTATCACGGAGGATGATATTCCTGTGACGCTGCGGATGCTGCTGGGATTCACGACGAGGGAACGCCTGAACACATTTGTACACAGCATTATCGTGAACAGCATGGACAGGGACGAAATTACAATGGCGCCTGAAATTCTCGAGGGAATGCGCGATCTGAGAACGATCATGTTCCGGAACGTTTACGAGAATCCGGTAGCCAAAAAAGAGGAAGAAAAAGCCGAGAACATGCTTAAGGAGCTGTACCGCTGGTACTATCAGCATCCGGAAAGCATGTCAAAGAAATACCGCGATATGATAGAATATCAGGGCATCAGCACGGACACAGTTGTCTGCGATTATCTGTCCGGGATGACCGATCAGTATTCCCTGCTGAAATTTCGTGAAATCTACGTTCCCCGCGGGTGGGAAGTTTTTTGACACAGAACGGGAGTACCCGCTTTACAATTGTTGGCTTGCAACTGTCCAGAACAGGGCGAAGCATGGAGGGGCCATGTGGTATCAGGAGGATCTGATTGAGGAGGTACGTGCCCGAAACGACATCGTGGATCTCGTTTCGCAGTATGTTAAACTGAAAAGGGCCGGAAGCAGTTATGTGGGGTTATGTCCGTTTCATAATGAAAAATCCCCTTCCTTCAATGTATCTCCGGCGAAACAGATGTATTATTGCTTTGGCTGCGGCGCCGGGGGTAATGTATTCAACTTTGTGATGCAGTATGAAAACTATACTTTTCTGGAAGCAGTACAGTATCTCGCAGAGCGGAGCGGTGTGACACTCCCGGAACCGGAGGATTCGCCCGAGGCCAGGCGTGCTTCGGAAAAAAAACAGGTGCTGCTGGAGATCAACAAGCTGGCTGCCGGCTATTTTTACTATCAGCTGAAGCGCGAGAACGGCAGGAATGCGCTCGAGTATCTGACAGGCAGAGGACTCACCGATGAGACGATTCGCCGCTTCGGCCTGGGCTATTCCGACAAATACAGTGATGATCTTTACAGATATTTAAAATCAAAGAATTACAGCGATGAAATCCTGAAGGATTCGGGCCTTTTCGTGGTGGATGACCGGCGCGGACTGAGCGATAAATTCTGGAACCGTGTAATTTTCCCGATCATGGATGTGAACAGCCGTGTGATCGGCTTTGGCGGCAGGGTCATGGGGGACGGAAAACCCAAATACCTGAATTCGCCCGAAACCATGATATTTGACAAGAGCCGGAATCTGTACGGGCTGCACGCGGCCAGGACATCCCGGAAGAAGAACCTGATCCTGTGCGAGGGGTACATGGATGTTATTACGATGCACCAGGCAGGCTTTACCAACGCTGTGGCATCGCTGGGAACCGCATTTACATCCGGGCATGCCAGCCTGGTGCGGAGGTACACTGAGGAGGCGCTGTTGCTTTACGACAGCGATGAAGCCGGCGTAAAGGCGGCGCTCCGGGCGATTCCGATCCTCTCGGAGGCGGGAATCGCATCCAGGGTGGTTCACCTTGAGCCTTACAAGGATCCGGATGAGTTTATCAAGGCATGCGGGCCCGAGGCTTTTGAGGAGAGGCTTGAGCAGGCGGAGGACAGCTTTTTATTCCGGATTCATGTGGCCGAGAGGGAATTCCCGATGGAGACCCCGCAGGGGCAGAACCGGTTTTTCGACCGGTGCGCATCGTACCTGATCGGGCTGTCCGATGAGCTGGAGCGGAGCCTTTATATTGAGGCGATTGTCCGTGAGTACGGACGGTATGGGATCACATCGGACGGCCTGAAAAAGAGGGTCGGTGTGCTGGCGATGAAGGGGACTCCTGCGGAGAACCGGACCGAGGCCAGGAACACGGCCAGGGAAATCAGCAAAACAAAAAAGATGGATGCGTCCGATATGTCCCAGAAGCTTTTGCTTACCTGGCTTGTCAACTACCCGGATATTTTTCCGGAAGTGAAAAAGTATGTACAGCCGGAGGATTTTACCACGCCTCTTTACCGGGAGGCGGCCGAGATGCTGTACGAGCAGGAAAAAGCCGGTGAGATTAATCCGGCGAGGCTGTTAAACCATTTTCAGGACAGTGAGGAACAGAAGAAGGTGACGGCGCTTTTTCATGCCGATATCCACCTTCAGACCGAGGAGGAACAGAGCAGGGCCTTTGCGGATACGATCATCAAGATCCGGACGGAAAGCCTTGCAAAAAAGAACAGAGAGCAGGATCCCGCTGATATGCAGCAGATGCAGGATCTGATTCAGGAACAGAAGGAACTGGAAGCTCTGGTAAAAAACCGGCAGAATCTTAAGGTTCGTTTCACGCCGGGTCAAACAATGCAGCAGGAAGGATGGTAACCTATGGAAATGAACATGAGCAGGTTCAGCGAAAAACTGGTTGAGCTGTTGGAACTCGCGAAAAAGAAGAAGAATGTCCTGGAGTATCAGGAAATCAGCGACTTCTTCAAGGACAGCCCTCTCGACGTGGAACAGATGGAAAAGGTGTTTGATTTTCTTGAGGCCAGCGGGGTGGATGTACTTCGCATCAATGGGAATGACCAGGATGAGCTGATGCTGGATGATGAGGTTGAACTGGAGAATCTTGACGAGGAAGAGGAAGTCGAGCTCGACAAGATTGACCTGTCCGTTCCGGAGGGCGTGAGCATTGAGGATCCTGTGCGCATGTATCTGAAGGAGATCGGAAAAGTACCGCTCCTTACTGCAGAGGAGGAGATCGAACTTGCCAAAAAGATGGAGGAAGGCGACGAGGAGGCGAAAAAACGCCTCGCAGAAGCGAACCTTCGTCTGGTGGTCAGCATCGCAAAGAGATATGTAGGCCGCGGAATGCTGTTTCTGGATCTGATTCAAGAAGGAAACTTAGGGCTCATCAAGGCGGTCGAAAAGTTTGATTACCGGAAGGGCTACAAATTCAGTACTTACGCTACATGGTGGATCAGGCAGGCGATTACCAGAGCCATTGCGGACCAGGCGCGTACCATCCGTATTCCGGTACATATGGTTGAGACGATCAACAAGCTGATCCGTGTTTCGAGACAGCTGCTTCAGGAGCTGGGGCGCGAACCTACCCCTGAGGAGATTGCGGCTGTAATGGAGATGCCTGTGGACAGAGTGCGGGAGATTCTGAAAATATCCCAGGAGCCTGTTTCGCTGGAAACTCCGATCGGTGAGGAGGAGGACAGCCATCTTGGCGACTTCATCCAGGATGACAATGTTCCGGTGCCGGCAGATGCCGCCGCATTTACACTTTTGAAGGAACAGCTCTCCGAGGTCCTTGGAACGCTGACGGAGAGGGAGCAGAAGGTGCTCCGCCTGCGCTTCGGCCTGGATGACGGCAGGGCGCGCACGCTGGAGGAGGTCGGAAGGGAGTTTAACGTTACACGTGAGCGTATCCGCCAGATTGAGGCGAAGGCGCTCCGGAAACTCCGCCATCCGAGCCGAAGCCGCAAGCTGAAGGATTATCTGGATTGAGGCGAAGGCGCTATATATCCTTGGAGGAAATGATAAGATGACTGCTCTGCGATTGTCAGACAGGCTGCATATGATCGCTTCGATGGTGACACCGGGCAGTATCCTGGCAGATGTCGGGTGCGATCACGGCTATCTGCCGATATGGTTGGTG
Source organism: uncultured Blautia sp. (assembly GCA_946629475.1). Taxonomy (GTDB): domain Bacteria; phylum Bacillota; class Clostridia; order Lachnospirales; family Lachnospiraceae; genus Blautia_A. The sequence goes on from CAMOXX010000143.1 coordinate 4,347, forward strand.
AGCCGGGGAATCATTCCGAAAGCGGTTGCCCTGGATGTAAACAGAGGCCCCCTTCAGCGGGCTGAGGAGCATATCAGGAGCTGCGGGCTGGAGTCCAGTATCGAAACGAGGCTTTCGGACGGCCTTGCGGCCCTCCAGCCCGGAGAGTGCAGTACGCTCGTAATTGCGGGCATGGGCGGTCCGCTGATGGAGCGGATTCTGGAAGACGGCATGGATCTGCTGCCTGGCTTTAAAGAGCTTATTCTGCAGCCGCAGTCCGATATTCCGCATTTTCGCGGATGGCTTTATGATCATGGCCTGGCTGTTCTTGATGAAAGAATGGTGAAGGAAGAAGGCAAGTTCTACACAATCATCAAAGCATGCGATATCAAAGCATACGGCATTAAAGCATGCGGCATTGGACCATCGATTCAATGCGATAATAGAATAATAGAAAACAATTCGGAGCCCGATATTCGGGCCGGCGTGCCGACAGATACGGAGCTGTACTGCGGCCCGGTGCTGCTTCAAAAAAAAGATCCGGTACTGTTCGAGTATCTTCTTTTCCGGAGACGTGTGTGCGGGGAGATTATTGACAGCCTTTCCGCATCCGGCAGCACAGCGGCAGCCAAACGGCGCAGAGAAGTTGAGAAGGAGTTGGACATTATCCAGAAAGCCCTGCAGCAGGCAGGCTGGATTGGAGGGGAATATGGCTAAATACTTTACTGTCACAATAGATGGTGAAAAGAAGGAATATCCGGAAAAGACAACTCTCCGGGAGATTGCTGCCGATTATCAGTCCCGGTTTCCGCATCAGATTATTCTTGCGCGGGTCGACGGAAAGCTGTGCGAGCTGAGACGGAAACTGAAAAGAGACTGCGAGCTTCGCTTTGTGACAACGGCGGAGACAGCAGGGCACAATGCCTACAAGAGAACAGTGGTCTTTATTCTGCTGAAAGCAATCTATGATAAGGTTGGCAAAAAAAATGTGGAGAAGGCTGTAATCCGCTGTGCGGTGGACAACGGGATATACTTTTCCATGGAAGGGATGGACGGTGTCTCACAGGACTTCCTCGATCAGGTGAAGGAGAAGATGAAGGAGATCGTCAGGAAGGATATCGTGATCAATAAGCGAACGATGTCCACGGACGACGCGCAGCTGCTTTTTCACAAGCATCATATGTATGACAAGGAAAAGCTGTTCCGCTACCGCCGAAGTTCCACCGTAAACATTTACAGCATCGAGAATTTTGATGATTATTATTATGGATATATGGCAGACCGGACCGGTGTCGCCGATGTGTTCGACCTGAGAAAGTATGATCAGGGCTTTCTTCTTTTGCTGCCGCGGAAATCCTCCCCGGAGACGCTCGACGAGCCGGCTGTACAGGATAAGATATTCCATGTTCAGAAGGAGACCAAGGAATGGGGAGAAAAACTCCATGTTTCGACGGTCGGGGATCTGAACGACCTGATCGCGCGGGGAGGGATCCGGGATCTGATTCTGATTCAGGAGGCGCTCCATGAAGCCAGGATTTCCGCGATTGCGGAAAAGATCGGGGCATTGAAAAATGTGCGCTTTGTGATGATCGCCGGGCCTTCTTCGTCCGGAAAAACATCGTTCTCGCACAGGCTGTCCGTGCAGCTGTCGGCGCACGGCTTCACCCCGCATCCGATCGCGGTTGACAATTATTTTTTGAACCGGGCCGATACTCCTCTGGATGAAAACGGGGAGATGAATTTTGAGTGTATCGAGGCAATTGACACGGAAGGGTTTAACCGGGATATGCAGGATCTGCTTAATGGAAAAGAGGTTGCACTTCCGACTTATAATTTTATCACCGGGGAGAGGGAGTACCGCGGGGATACGCTGAAGCTTGGAAAAGACGATATTCTCGTGATTGAGGGAATTCATGGATTGAACCATGCGCTGAGCTATTCTCTTCCGGATGAGAGCAAGCTGCACATTTATATCAGTGCGCTCACACAGCTCAACATTGACGAGCACAACCGGATTCCTACAACGGACGGACGCCTGATCCGCAGGATTGTGCGCGACGCGAGGACGCGCGGCGTTACGGCGGAGGAAACGATAAAGAGATGGCCGTCGGTGCGGCGCGGGGAGGATGAGAATATTTTCCGTTTTCAGGAGCGGGCCGATGTTATGCTGAATTCGGCGCTGGTGTATGAGCTGGCCTGTCTGAAGGTTTACGCGGAGCCGCTTCTCTCGGGAATTCCGAGGGAATCGGAGGAATTTGAGGAGGCGAAACGCCTGCTGAAGTTTTTTGATTATTTCCTGCCGATACCGGGAGACGATGTACCGAATAATTCACTGCTGAGGGAGTTTATTGGGGGGAGCATCTTCCGGGTTTGAGGAAGAAGCTCAGGCTTTTTGTGAGTGAGTCCAAAGGGGCAGGTTCCCTGACTTATTTCCATAATGGAAACGAGTCAGGGAACCTGCCCCTTTAGACTCAGAGTCATTAGGTACGAGAGCGGACGTAAAGAATGGAACAAACACAAATCTTTACGTCCGTCCACCAGCTGCCGACTTGCATGCGGACGTAAGGATTTGCCTTTGTCGCTATCTTTACGTCCGCGAACTGCCATTAGGAACAAGCGCGGACGTAAAGAAAGGAACAAACACAAATCTTTACGTCCATCGACCAGCTGCTGACTTGCAAACGGACGTAAGGATTTGCCTTTGTCGCTATCTTTACGTCCGCGAACTGCCATTAGG
>CAMOXX010000144.1 GCA_946629475.1 uncultured Blautia sp.
GAGGCGATTTGCATGGATTTTTGTGCGTATCTGTGAAGGTACTGAACAGATACACTGATGACATTATGGGCTTTATTTGGGAGGTAAATTGCTTATGAGCAGTATTGCAATCGTTACTGACAGCAACAGCGGAATCACGCAGGCTGAGGCTGAAAGTCTGGGAATCAGCGTTGTCCCGATGCCTTTTTTTATAGACGGGGAGATGTACCTGGAAGATATTACGCTTTCGCAGGAGCAGTTTTATGAGATGCTGAAAAAGGATGCCAGGATTTCGACATCCCAGCCCAGCCCGGGGGATCTGTGCACCCTTTGGGAAAAGCTTCTCAAAGACCATGATGAAATTGTTTATATTCCGATGTCCAGCGGGCTTTCCACATCATGCTCGACTGCGCTGATGCTGGCGCAGGACTATGATGACAGGGTTCAGGTGGTGGACAATCAGAGGATCTCTGTAACGCAGAGACAGTCGGTGATGGATGCCATGGCCCTTGCAAAAGCCGGCCATAGTGCCGCGTCGATCCGGAAAATCCTGCTGAAGGAAAAAATGAACGCCAGTATCTACATTACACTGGATACATTAAAGTATTTGAAAAAGGGAGGCAGGATCACTCCCGCCGCCGCAGCTCTCGGAACCGTTCTGAACCTGAAGCCGGTTCTCCAGATTCAGGGGGACAAGCTTGACGCGTATTCCAAGGTGCGCGGCAAAAAGCAGGCGATGAAGGTAATGATGAAGGCGGTTGAGAAGGATATCGAAACCCGCTTTGCCGAGGATATGAAGGCCGGAACCCTGATCCTTCAGGGAGCCTATACCGGAAACAGGGAGGAAGCCGATGAGTTTCGGGAAGACGTGCTGAAAATGTTCCCGCAATTTACGGAATGCAGGATGGATCCGCTGTCCCTGAGCGTTTCGTGCCATATCGGCTACGGAGCACTTGCCCTGACTGTAACAAAGGTAGTCTGCTGCGACGACATTTAAAAATAACCAACGTATCTGTGAAGGAACTGAACAGATACAGACCAACGAGGAATGATCATATGAAAAAGTTGATGGAGTACATGGCGGAGGAACTTTCTGCTGCTTTTGAAAAAGCAGGATACGACCCTGCGCTGGGAAGAGTGAGTGTTTCAAACCGTCCGGACCTCTGCGAATATCAGTGCAACGGAGCGATGGCAGGAGCAAAAAGATATAAAAAGGCGCCTTTCATGATCGCGGAGGATGTGGCTGCGTATCTGAAGGACAGCAGAGTGTTCGATAAGGTGGAGGTAGTAAAACCGGGCTTTATTAACCTGAATACAGGGGCGGATTTTTTAGCGGAGTATCTGCGCGGAATGGATGCGGATCCGATGCTTACGGCGACGCCTGCGGAAAAACCGGAGACGATCATTATTGATTACGGCGGCCCGAATGTAGCTAAACCGCTTCATGTGGGGCATCTGCGTTCAGCCATCATTGGCGAGAGCATTAAACGGATAGGACGTTTTTTAGGACACCGGGTTCTCGGCGACGTGCATCTGGGCGACTGGGGCCTACAGATGGGACTGATTATCACCGAGCTCAGACACAGGGAACCGGATCTGGTGTATTTTGATGATTCATATTCGGGAGAGTATCCGGAAGAAGCTCCGTTTACCATTGGTGAGCTTGAGGAGATTTATCCTGCAGCAAGCGCTCGTTCCAAGGAAGATGAGGAATACAGGAACGAAGCACTGGAAGCCACAGAACAGCTTCAGAGCGGAAAACCGGGATACATGGCACTGTGGAATCACATTATGAGAATCTCGGTGGCTGACCTGAAAAAGAACTATGAGCGCTTAAACGTGGAGTTCGATCTGTGGAAGGCTGAATCCGATGCCCAGCCCTATATCCCGGATATGGTGCAGAGAATGAAGGATGAGGGTTATGCCTATGAGGATCAGGGAGCCCTCGTGGTCGATGTCCGTGAGGAGGGAGATACCCGGGAAATCCCGCCCTGCATGCTGCTCAAATCCGATGGGGCATCGCTTTATACAACAACAGATCTCGCGACAATCGTAGAGAGGGTAAAGCTGTACGACCCGGATGAAATGCTCTACGTAGTGGATAAACGTCAGGATCTTCATTTTGAACAGGTGTTCCGCTGTGCCCGCAAGACAGGGCTTGTGAAAGAGGATACGCGGCTTACCTTCCTGGGCTTTGGAACCATGAACGGAAAGGACGGAAAGCCCTTCAAAACCAGGGAAGGCGGGGTCATGCGCCTGGAAAACCTGATCAGTGACATCGAGAGCGAGATGTACCAGAAGATCGTTGAAAACCGGGGCGTAAAGGATAAGGACGCAGGTGAGACCGCGAAGATCGTCGGCCTTTCGGCGATCAAATACGGGGATCTGCAGAACCAGGCTACGAAGGATTATGTGTTCGATATCGACCGCTTTACTTCGTTTGAGGGAAATACGGGACCATATATTCTGTATACTATTGTGAGAATCAAGTCCATCCTTAACCGGTATACCGAAGAGGGAGGGAGCTTTGAAGGACTCAGTATCCTCCCGGCCATCAATGCCAGCCACAAAAACCTGATGCTGAGCCTCACTTCGTTCGGACAGGTGGTGGAAAACGCGTTCGCGGAGAAAGCTCCGCACAAAATCTGCGCTTATATCTACGAAGCAGCGAATGCTTTTAACAGCTTTTATCATGAGACGAGCATTCTCGGCCAGGAGGATGCTGAGGTGAAGGGCTCGCTGATTGCGCTGCTCTGCCTGACGAGGAAGGTTCTGGAAACCAGCATCGAACTTCTGGGCTTTTCGGCTCCGGACAGGATGTAAGGAACTGTCACGAAATAACTTGTGCATTTTGCTTGTCTGCTTTCCCGATTGCGGCGTCTGAAAGCCTCGTCGATGTAACTGTTGACCTACAGGAGATTTTGGAATCATGTATAAAGCTGTTTTATTTGACCTGGATGGAACAATCACCGATTCAGGCCCGGGAATCACGCGGAGTGTTCAGTATGCGCTGGAAAAAATCGGACATCCGGAGGAAAACCTGGACGCGCTCCGCGTATTTGTAGGGCCGCCGCTCAAGGAACAGTTTATGGAATATGCCGGGGTCGATGAAGAGACAGCACTTACGGCGATCCGCTATTACAGGGAACGCTATGAGCCTGTGGGCATGTTTGAGAATGAACTGTACCCGGGCATCATTGAGCTTCTCGAGGATCTTTATCATAAGGGATACCAGCTCGCTGTTGCTTCCTCCAAGCCGGAGCCATATGTAATACGGATTCTCGAGCATTTCGGAATTGACCGCTATTTCAAGGAGGTCGTGGGAGCAGGGCTTGATGAAACCAGAACCCGAAAGGTGGAGGTGGTGGAAGAAGCGCTCCGCCGCCTGGGCCTTGCTGACAGTCCGGAAAAGGCGGTTCTGGTAGGGGACAAGTCCCACGATGTATTCGGAGCCCGTGCTGCCGGCGTGGAATGCCTGGCGGTGACTTACGGATATGGTACTATAGAAGAGCTTAAGGGGGCGGAACCGCTGAGAATTCTGCACAGCCCGACGGAGGTAGGTTATTTTTTTCCATAACGCCGCTCAGAAAGCAGAGTGTTTTCTACCGACTGTGGCGGTATTTGTATCCTGCCGGAATTCATCTGGGCATCAGCAACGCGGTACAGCTGCTGTATATGCTGGGGCTTGCAGTCATTTTCGGAGACAGGGCTTTTTATGACGGGTCCCTTCTTTCCGGATTTACGGTTGAAATTACCGGCATAGCAGGGCTGCTTGCTGCTGCGGCATGCTCCTTCCTTTACCGGAATGACTGTCGAAACAGGGAATACGGCCGTCTGATTCCTTCTCCCCCGGGAGTTCGGATTTCTGCTTCGTCCGGCATTTTTCTTCTTATGATCGGTGCGTCGCTTTCCCTGTACGGAAATGTAATCATCAATTTCATATCGGGATTTTTCAGAATCGGCATGGATTTCTATACGGAGCAGATGGATCAGGTTTCCAGCGGAAAGAGCCTTCTGTTCCTGATTTTCTTTCTTGGAATTGCGGCTCCGGTTGCAGAGGAGACGGTGTTCCGCTGGCTTGTTTATCTGCGTCTGAGGGACGCATTCGGAATCTGGCCGTCTGTTCTTTTGTCCTCGGCCTTTTTTGGGATTTATCACGGAAACCTTGTACAGGCACTTTACGCGGGGCTTTTAGGCGCGGTGTTTGCGTTTTCGCTGGAGATGACGGGTAATCTGTGGAGCCCGGTTCTGCTGCATGTCGGTGCAAATGTGTTTTCGCTGATGCTGGACGAGTATGGAGAGGCGGCTGCCTCAAGCTGGGCAGGCGGCATGATTTATATGGGAATGTTCGGCATTCTTTTTATCGTCCTGGCAGCCGGGATAGTCTGGCTTGCAAGAAGAGGTTTTTCACGCGGGTATCGTGCAGTATAACCCGGCGGGCCTCCGGTGGATGCCGGGGGTGCGCAGGGGAAGATACCTTTTTTTGTAACTGTTCAGCACCCCATGGACATGATCGGAAAATCGAATGAAATGCTTGCATTTCAGGCGAATTTCGATCATGTCCATGGGGCGGGCAAGACGCGAAGCGTCTTTGACCGCCCACATGAGGAATGCAAAGCATTCCGAATGAATAGGTACTGAACAGATACCTTTTTTTATGAATGGGAGAAAAACAGATATGAAGCGGCTGGATAAGTTCCTTGCTGATGCAGGGTGCGGTACACGGAGTGAAGTGAAAAACGTTATCCGTAAGGGCAGGGCTGCCATTGATGGCCGCATAGAAACACGGCCGGAGGCAAAGGTGACAGGGGAGGAAGAAATCTGCGTGGACGGAAAGCCCGTCTGCGCAGGTCCGGAGTATGTCTATTATATGATGAACAAGCCTGCCGGAGTGATTACGGCGACCACCGACCAAAAGGAAAAGACGGTGATCGACCTTCTCCCGGATGACCTGCCGGGGCTTTCCGCCGTCAGAAAAAAGAAGCTGTTTCCTGTCGGAAGGCTTGACAGGGACACAGAAGGGCTGCTTTTGATAACTGATGATGGAAATCTGGCTCATGAGCTGCTTTCTCCGAAGAAGCATGTGGAAAAAGAGTACTATGCGAAGATTTCGGGGGAGCTTGCGGAGGATGCCGAGGAGAGATTTCAGAAGGGAATGGATATCGGGGACGACAAGCCGACCCTGCCTGCCCGGCTGACGCGGATTTCTGATTCGGAAATCCTTGTTGTCCTGTCGGAAGGGAGATTCCATCAGGTAAAGCGGATGACGGAGGCCTGCGGCGCGCGTGTCACGTATCTGAAGAGGATACGCATGGGGAACCTGGTTCTTCCTCCGGACCTGGAGCCCGGAAAGAGCAGACCTGTAAGCAGGGAGGCGCTGTAATTCAAAATTTGCTTTACAAGTGGGAACACACATGTTATACTGTGTGAGTTGCTAATCAAACACGTGCGGTGATTCGGGAGAGACGGTGCCCCCGGCTGATATAAGGGGTCTCGCCGGAAGAGGACCCGCGCGGAAGAAAAACCAAAAAAGGAGAACGAAAATGAGCGTTATTTCAATGAAACAGCTTCTCGAAGCAGGTGTGCATTTCGGACACCAGACCCGCAGATGGAACCCCAAGATGGCTCCCTACATCTATACCGAGCGTAACGGAATCTATATCATCGACCTTCAGCAGTCTGTAGGCATGGTAGACGATGCGTACAACGCAATTGCCGATATCGTTGCAAACGGCGGCACGATCCTTTTTGTAGGAACCAAGAAGCAGGCACAGGATGCGATCCGTACAGAAGCTGAGCGCTGCGGACAGTTCTATGTCAACGAGAGATGGCTTGGCGGAATGCTGACCAACTTCAAGACCATCCAGAGCCGTATCAACAGACTGAAACAGATCGAGCAGATGGAAGAGGACGGCACATTTGACGTGCTTCCGAAGAAAGAGGTTATCGCGCTTCGCAAAGAGATGTCCAAGCTTCAGAAGAACCTTGGCGGTATCAAGGAAATGAAGAGAATTCCGGATGCGATCTTTATCGTAGACCCGAAGAAGGAAAGAATCTGCGTACAGGAAGCTCATACACTCGGAATCCCGCTGATCGGTATCTGCGATACCAACTGTGATCCGGAAGAACTTGACTATGTGATCCCGGGCAACGATGATGCGATCCGTGCTGTCAAGCTGATCGTTTCCAAGATGGCTGACGCTGTTATCGAAGCAAAGCAGGGCGAAGCAGTTGCAGACGGTGAGATCGAAGCAGAATCAGAAGAGTTTGCTGGTACAGAAGAGGCATAATCAGGTCAAGGATTCAGGGAGGAAATACAGATGGCTATTACAGCAGCACAGGTAAAAGAACTTAGAGAGATGACCGGCGCCGGAATGATGGACTGCAAGAAGGCTCTTACAGCGACAGACGGCGATATGGATAAAGCGGTTGAGTTCCTTCGCGAGAAGGGCCTTGCCACTGCACAGAAGAAAGCCAGCCGTATTGCGGCAGAAGGCATCTGCAAGACTCTGGTTTCTGATGATGAGAAGACCGGCGTTGTCGTAGAAGTTAACGCAGAGACAGACTTTGTTGCAAAGAACGAGAAGTTCCAGAACTATGTAGCAGAGGTTGCTGCACAGGCTCTGACAACAGAGGCAGCTGATGTCGACGCTTTCCTTGCGGAAACATGGGCAGCAGATCCCACAAAGACCGTCAACGAAGCTCTGGCAGCTCAGATCGCAGTAATCGGCGAGAACATGAACATCCGCAGATTTACAAAGCTTCATGAGGAGAACGGTTTTATCGCTTCTTACATCCACATGGGCGGAAAGATCGGTGTTCTGGTTGATGTTGAGACCGATGTGATCAATGACAGCGTAAAAGAGATGGCAAAGAACATTGCAATGCAGGTTGCAGCTCTGAAGCCGCTCTACACAAACAGAAGCGAGATCAGCCAGGATTATATCGAGAATGAGAAGAAGATCCTCCTTGCTCAGATCATGAACGACCCGAAGGAATCCCAGAAACCGCAGAAGGTTATCG
>CAMOXX010000145.1 GCA_946629475.1 uncultured Blautia sp.
CGGGACTTTTGGCGCTGTAATCATAGTATCGGATAACCCATGCAATGTCAAGAATTCCTGCTTTCCCAGAAATCCTCCAGCATCCCCGCAAGCCCGGAGAGGCTGCATTTCATCCGGTCCGACCACTCCGGCGGCATGAGGGGCTCATATTCCCTCCGCAGAAACCGTTCATCCATCAGAAGGATCGTCCCTCTGTCCCGGTCCGTGCGTATGACCCGTCCTGCTGCCTGAAGAACCTTGTTCATTCCCGGAAACCGGTAAGCATAGTCGTATCCGTCCTCCCCGAGCCGGTCATAGAATCCCTTCAGAATCTCCCGTTCCGTACTCACCTGAGGGATTCCGGGGCCGATAATTGCGGCACCGATGAGGCGGTCCCCCGAAAGATCAATCCCTTCCGAAAATATACCTCCCATGGTGCAGAAGGCCGCCAGGCTCTTGTCCTGCTCGCGGAACTGTTCCATGAATTCCTCCCTCTGTTTCTCTCCCATGTCAGGCTGCTGGCAGATTACGCGCACAGAGTCCGAGGCAAATTCTGCCTCGTAAACCTCCAGCACGGAATTCAAAAATGCATAGGAGGGGAAGAAAACCATATAATTTCCCTTTTTCGTCCGGGCCATGCACGAAATATATGCAGCGATCCGGCGATATTCATCATACCCTCTCCTTCGATACCTGCTGCTGACATCATGACAGGCAAGAATACGGCGGTTTTCCCTCGGAAACGGTGAGGGAACAGCCACCCCGTAATCATCCTCCCTAACGCTCAGCAGCTTCCGGTAATACCGCATCGGCAGAAGTGTCGCCGAAAAAAAGACCGTTCCCCGGCTCTGCTCCAGACGGGCAGAAAGGTTCTTTGCAGGATTCACGCAGAACAGCCGCAGCATCACCTTTTTGTCCGCTCCCTTTTCGGTGTAGATCACATAGTTCTCATCCAGAAGATCAAACGTGTTCATAAATCTTCTGATCTCAAAGTATTCCTCGAGTATCTCCTCCGCAAAATCTCTCCTGTCATCATCCTGAAGCAGTTTTTCCATCTCTCCCTGTACCGCGAGGAGATTGATCGGGAGAGCCCCGCACGAGGAGAGCACCTCCCCGTCCTCGGTCTCCTTTTCCAGCTGAAGCAGGTTTTTATTCACTCTGTTCAGGGCACGTGCCAGCGGCGGTGCTTTTGTCCGGCTCTTCTTTCTTGCTTCCAGAATTGTTTTCCTTCTTATAACAGCACTGTACATTTCCCTGCTGCGGTCCGCAAGATTGTGGGCTTCATCAATGAGAAATATATATTTCCCGTTCTTCCCTTCACCGAAAAACCTCCTCAGGTAGGCATCCGGATCAAATACGTAATTGTAGTCGCAGACAATTCCGTCCACCCAGAGTGAAAGATCCAGTGTAAATTCAAACGGGCAGAGCTGTTCTCCGAGCGCATACTGCAGAATCGCCTCACGGTCATAAAGACAATCCTGCTGGAGAAACGCGAAAACCGCGTCATTCACCCGGTCTTCATAGCCCCTGGCATAAGGGCAGTAATCGGGATTGCAGTTCACCTCGCCGCACTGGCACATTTTTTCCTTTGCGGTGATTGTAACCGCTTTAAAAAGAAGGCCCTGTTTTTGAAGGATCCGCAGGGATTCCTCCGCAACCGTCCGCGTTGTTGTCCGGGCTGTCAGGTAAAATAAGGCGTCCGCCTTCCCTTCTCCCAGTGAGACTATGGAAGGAAACAGCACAGCCATCGTCTTTCCGATTCCGGTCGGAGCCTGTACAAAAATCTGCCTGCCATTTTCAATCGTATGGTAAACACTCCCCGCCAGCTTTCTCTGTCCCGGTCTGTATTCAAACGGGAACACCATCTTTTTTATGGAACTGTCACGCCTGCGGACCCAGGAAAGGCGGAAAGAGAGCCACTTATGATAATCATCGAGCAGCTGCCCGAACCATTCGAGCAGCGGTCCGCGTACTTCGGTTTCCCGAAAACGTCTGATCTCCTCGGTATCCAGATCTCCATATGTCATCTGGACACCGACATGCTCCATCTGCAGCCTGCTGCCGGGTGCCTGATCCCCCTCCCCGGGAGCGGCATCCACCTCCGGTTCACTGCCCCCGTCCTGCAGCATAAGCATTGCGGCATAGCACTTTGCCTGGGCAAGGTGAACGGGGACCGGCTCCTCAAGATGGCTGATCCCGGACGCAAGTCCCTTGATCTCATCCACCCAGGACATGCTGTCTTCCTCAAAAATGCCGTCCGCCCTCCCCTCCAGGGTGATAATAAGATCTTCGTACTCCTTTTTGAATTTCAGTGTCACTTCTGCCCGGTATCCGGACTTCATCTGTTTCTGGATTTTCCGGTGAAGGCGTCCTCCTTTCAGCATGGCATCCAGGTCGGAGGAACCGCGGCGCATATCAATATCACCGCTCCGCAAAATATATTCCACAAGATTTCTGACAGATATTTTAAATTCCGGCTTATCCTCCATGGTATGCTGTCCCTTCGTGTATCTGTTCAGTATCTTCACAGGTACCGTTTCTTCTCTTTTATCATGAAACGTAATTATTCAGAACCCATTCATTCAGAATGCTTTGTATTCCCCATGAAACTTAACACAAAACAGAATCCATTGCAAGATCATGGAAGCGTAAAAAAGCGCTTGCAAAATCCCTCTGTATTCAATAAAATGGTACACGTACGATTTTACGACAGGAGCATTGTGTATTCATATGAAAAAAATAGTGAAATTTGGTGGAAGCTCCCTTGCAAACGCAGAACAGTTCCGCAAAGCCGGGGAGATCATAAGGTCTGATGCTGCCCGGAGGTTTGTAGTCCCTTCCGCGCCCGGCAAGCGTTATGATGGAGATACAAAGGTTACCGATCTTCTGTACCGCTGCTACGAAACCGCCGAAAAAGGGAATGACTTCGACAATCAGCTCAAAGCGATCAAAGAGCGTTTTTATGAGATTATCCGTGGACTGAACCTTGAACTGTCCCTCGAGGAGGATTTTCGGGAGATCCGAAAGAATTTTGAGAACCTTGCCGGAAGGGAGTATGCAGCATCGCGCGGAGAATATCTGAACGGAAGAATCATGGCAGCCTACCTGGGTTATACGTTTATAGATGCCAAAGACGTAGTTCGTTTTCGGGAAGACGGATCCGTAGACATGGACGGCACGGACAGCCTTATGGAGAACGCGCTCACAGGAATAGAGTCGGCTGTGGTTCCCGGCTTTTACGGGGCAGATGACACAGGTCATGTCCGTACTTTTTCGAGGGGAGGGTCCGATATTACCGGATCGCTGGTCGCCAGGGCCATATGCGCGGATATGTACGAAAACTGGACGGATGTTTCCGGTTTTCTGGTTGCGGATCCCCGTATCGTGGACAATCCTGTTCCGATTGAGACGATCACGTACCGGGAACTTCGGGAGCTCTCTTATATGGGGGCAACGGTGCTGCATGAGGACGCGATCTTCCCTGTGCGGAAACGTGGAATTCCGATCAATATCCGAAACACCAACTGTCCCGATGATCCGGGAACGCTGATCGTGGAGAGCACCTGCAAAAAGCCGCGCTACGTTATCACCGGTATCGCAGGCAAAAAAGGCTTCTGCTCCATCAATATCGAAAAATCGATGATGAACAGCGAGATCGGCTTCGGCCGCCGGGTGCTGCAGGTCTTCGAGGACCAGCAGATCAGCTTCGAGCATATTCCGTCCGGAATCGACACGATGACGGTATATGTACATCAGAGTGAATTTGAAGATAAAGAGCAGCAGGTCATCGCGGGGATTCACCGGCTGGTGCAGCCGGATTTTGTCGAGATGGAATCAGATCTTGCGCTGATCGCAGTCGTTGGCCGGGGCATGAAATCCACACGCGGAACCGCAGGGCGCCTGTTCTCCGCCCTTGCGCACGCGAATGTCAATGTTAAGATGATCGATCAGGGCTCCAGTGAGCTGAATATCATTATCGGCGTTGAAAACAGGGATTTTGAAGCTGCCGTGAAAGCAGTATACGATATTTTTGTGCTGACACAGATCTAAAAAAGGAGGGGCTTCCCCTCCTTTTTTCATTTATGCGCAGTGCATTCCGAATGTATGGGCGCGCTGGTTAGTATTTCGCATGTTTTCCGTCTCTCAGTTCAACTCCCGTCACGCGCAGAATCCCGTTTTGGACCCGAAAGTGAACATCGAACCGGTCGAACGGCATCCCGTAGATCCGTTCCGGATCACTGTGATACCTCGGCCGCGGGTCACGGGCGAGGAGTTCTGTCAAAGGCTTTCTCAGATCTTCCGGGATTTTTTCCATTATCTCTTCCGGAAACTCAACCTGCAGATGCGGCATCTCTTTTCTGTCGGTAAAGCCGGCCCGTATCTCCGTATGGATATCCTGGCGGATATACGGCTTGATATCATAGATCGGTGTGCCGTCCATGAGATCTGCCCCGGCAACAATCAGCACCGGGCCCTCCTTCGGGGAATTTTCTATCCTGAGGAGACGTACACTGGAAAGCCCAACCGGATTTGGGCGGTATGGAGAACGTGAAGCAAACACGCCGACTCTCTGATTCCCCCCAAGACGGGGAGGCCTGACAGTCGGGGACCATTCTTCCCTCCTGCTCTCCGAGAATTCCCAGATCAGCCAGATATAATCAAACTCTTCCAGTCCGCGTACGGCATCAGGGTTTCTGTACTCCGGCTCAAAAATGACGCGGGCCTCCAGCGATTCAACGCAGCCGCTCTGATGCGGAATCCCGAACTTTTCGGGAAACGCGCTACGTATTCGGGCGATGATCTTCATGCTCATACCCCCTTCCCGTCATAATCCTCCAGAAAATGATGCCGGACTCCATCCTTCTTGTAGGCGATCACGGTCGAAAGGTTCACATTTTCGACGCTGCTGAAAATATTATTCTCGATCACCGGATCGATCTCTGCCAGGTGGGCGATCAGCCTTTTGATCTCCGCGCGCTTGGAACCTTTTTCCGTACCTCCGCAGGATGCGCAGCTCTCGGTAAAACGGCAGGCACACTGGATAAAATGAAGGTCATTCTGGGCTGCCCATCGAATGATATCCGCCTCCCGCACAAGATACAGCGGCCGGATCAGCTGCATGCCTTCAAAATTGTTGCTGTGCAGCTTTGGCATCATCGTCTGAACCTGCCCCCCGTACAGCATTCCCATCAGGATTGTCTCGATTACATCGTCATAGTGATGCCCAAGGGCAATCTTGCTGCACCCCAGCTCCTTCGCCTTACTGTACAGGGCTCCCCGGCGCATCCGCGCGCAGAGATAGCAGGGCGAGTTCTCCTCCCCCGCCACAATATCAAAGATCTTCGATTCAAATACGGTGATCGGAACTCCCAGGATCCGGGCATTGTTCTGAATCGCCTGGTAGTTCATCTCATTGTATCCCGGGTTCATGACCAGGTATACCACTTCAAAATTCTGCTTCCCATGCCGGTACAGCTCCTGGAACAGCTTCGCCATCAGCATGGAATCCTTGCCTCCGGATATGCACACCGCAATGCGGTCACCGTCCTGAATCAGTTCATAGTCGTTGATCGCACGGGTAAAACGGCTCCACAGCTGCTTCCGGTAAGTTTTGATAATGCTTCGCTCCGCCTTCTTCCGCTGTTCCTCTGTCACAGCTTCCTTCTGGGCAATCTGCCGGGTCAGCTTCATTTTCAGATAAGCCCGGTGGCCGCCCTTAACGTTCCGGATGTCCAGTCCGGCTTCGGAAAGCTCCTCCCCCACTTCACTGGAAAGCTGACCGGTGTGGCAGATCAGCCATACCGGCAGGCCTTTCCGGATACAGTCCGGATTTTCCAGAAGCACATCCGCCTCCATATTCTCTGCTCCGGGGAAATGGTCCTTTTTGTATTCCGCAGCCGGCCGGAGATCGATGATCAGCTTTTTCTCTGTGTTATTCTCCAGATCTTCAAAAGTCACATTCTGAAACATATATTCTCCCTGCAGAAAGCACGGCTGCGCAATCACACAGCCGTGCTTCTTCTGATTTTACGCTATCGGTTCAAAGTCCGCCGCGCCGTGCTTGCAGAGCGGGCAGATGAAGTCCTCAGGAAGGGTGTCCCCCTCATAGATATATCCGCAGATTTTGCAGACAAAGCCTTTCTTTCCGTCTGTTTCCGGTTTCGGCTTTACATTTTTCTGGTAGTAGGTGTATGTCATGGTCTCCTTGTCGGACATTACACGCGCTTCGGGTACGGAGCAGATAAACATTCCGTGGGTTCCCATATCCGTGTAGGACTCCACTTCAAGGGACATCATCGCATTGATGTACCGGGAAAGGATGACAAGCCCGTTGTCCGAGCGGATCAGTTCCTCGCCGGCAAACTTATCCGCGCTGCGGCCGCTCTGGAACCCGAACTGCTGGAACACGGAGAACGGAGCCTCAACAGAAAGGCAGTTGACGTTCATCTTTCCGGTCTGCTTGATGACATGGTGGGAATAATTCTGCTTGTTGATGCATACCATCACACGGTTCGGCGAACTGGTGATCTGGGAAACCGTGTTCACGATCAGGCCGTTGTCCTTCTTACCGTCATTGCTCGTGACAACATAGAGTCCGTATCCGATATTGAACAGCGCGTTCATATCGTTCTTGTCAGCCTTATCCGGGGACTTGGCGATATAGTCACGGCAGAGCTCCTCTGCCATATCCTCCAGCTTGTCCTTTGTCTCCTTCTTAAGCGCAGACTTGATCGTCACGTTCGACTCGATGTATGTCAGGTTTTTGCTGTTCTCGAGCTCCTTCTTCATACACTTCATCGCCATGGGCGCCCAGCTGCCGTTCTCGATAAAGGCAACGGTTCTCTTCTGGAAGTTGCGCTCCGTCAGATGGTCGATGTACTCCCGCATGAACGGGTACATATCGGCATTGTAGGTCGTTGTGGCCAGGACAAGCTTGCTGTAGCGGAAGGCGTCGGATACAGCTTCCGCCATGTCAGAACGGGCAAGGTCGTACACGATTACCTTCGGCGCGCCTTT
>CAMOXX010000146.1 GCA_946629475.1 uncultured Blautia sp.
GAGCCGATCAGCGGGACAATCACGGCAGGAGAAGGGCTTCGCCGGAATGAGATCGGTTATCTTCCGCAGCAGACGCTCGTGCAGAAGGATTTTCCTGCCTCGGTACAGGAGATTGTTCTCTCAGGATGCCAGAACCACAGCTCTTTTCTTCCTTTTTACCGGAAGGAGGACAAACAGCTGGCAGATATGAACATGGAAAGAATGGGAATTCTGGAGCTCAAAAACAGGAGCTACCGGGAGCTCTCAGGCGGTCAGCAGCAGAGGGTTCTGCTCGCAAGAGCGCTATGTGCCGCCCGCAGGATTCTTCTGCTGGATGAGCCGGTGGCCGGACTGGATGTGAAGGTGACTGCAGAGATGTACAGCCTGATCAAGGACCTGAACCGCGAGGGCATCACTATCATCATGGTATCCCACGATATTGCCGCCGCGCTTCACTATGCAAGCCACATTCTGCACGTAGGGGAAAACATCTTTTTCGGGACGAAGGAAGAATATATCAGAAGCGACCAGGGGCGGTCTTTTCTGAGACAGTTTGAGGTGAATGATTCATGATTGAAAAACTGATTACCTATCTGGAATATCCGTTCGTGCGCTATGCCCTCATTGTCGGGATTCTGATTGCGCTGTGTTCCTCTCTTCTCGGAGTAACACTGGTTCTGAAGCGGTTTTCCTTTATCGGAGACGGACTTTCTCATGTAGCGTTCGGTGCAGTCGCAATCGCAAGCGTGATGAAGCTCTCCAACAATATGCTCATCGTACTGCCGATTACAGTGATCAGCGCAGTGCTCCTGCTCCGGACCGGCCAGAACGCGAAAATCAAGGGGGATGCGGCCATCGCGATGATCTCCGTCACAGCGCTGGCTTTTGGATATCTTCTGATGAACCTGTTCTCAACATCCTCCAATCTGTCCGGCGACGTGTGCAGCACGCTGTTCGGCTCCACCTCCATCCTGACGCTGACTCCGGAGGATGTGTGGATCTCAGCGCTGCTTTCGGGGATTGTGGTCGTCATTTTTGTGCTTTTTTACCATCGTATTTTCGCGGTGACTTTTGATGAAAACTTCTCAAAGGCGACAGGAATCCGGACAGAGCGGTACAATCTGCTGATTGCGGTCGTGACTGCTCTGGTCATTGTCGTGGCTATGAACCTGGTCGGGTCTCTGCTGATCTCCGCCCTCGTCATTTTCCCGGCACTTTCAGCGATGCGCATCTTCAAAAGTTTCCGGAATGTGACCGTTTTTTCTGCCGTACTCTCCGTGGTATGCGCATCTGTCGGAATTCTGGCCTCCATCCTCGCCGGCACACCGGTCGGCGCGACAATCGTGGCAGCCGACGCAGCAGCCTTCGCAGTGTGCAGCGCTGTCGGAAGAGCATGATCTGCCGAACAGCTTCCGTCCTATGTACACCACCTTCGCAGTGTGCAGCGCTGTCGGAAGAGCATGATATCAGTCTTCCTCCACCACCTGAATCTCCAGAAAATCAAACCCGATCTCTTCTATAAAGCTGTCCTGCCGGAAGCGGGTTTTGCTGCTGCGTTTGAATTCCCTGATGCAGGAATCCAGCCAGATCGGCTGGCTCAGGTCAAACTTCAGGCAGACCTGCTCCAGGGCACGCAGCACCTTATGGGTGCGGGTGTCCTCCGAATCATCGCAGATCACCACATCCCTTAACATACGGTTATCCTTCCAGATTTTTCCCCACAGACGAAACATGCTCTCCCCTCCGGCACTCAGAAATATTCGCAGCAAACAAGCAACGTAAAGATTACTTTGTCGTTTGCTATAAAATTCACGTAACTGCTCAGCACCCATTCATTCGGAATTTGCCTGAAATGCAAGCATTTCATTCATTCGGAATGCTTTGCATTCCTCATAGGGACGGTCAGAGACGCTTCGCGTCTTGCCCGCCCCATGGACATGATCGGAATTTGCCTGAAATGCAAGCATTTCATTCAAAATTCCGATCATGTCCATGGGGTGCTGTACTCATTTTATTTCCGGGAATTCCGAATGTCAAGAAAGACAAGAAACAAACAATAACGCAGAACATCGTTTCGTAAAAGAGTCTGAGAAACATCTCACCCTTTTACAGCGCCCCAAACCCCCTCTCCAGATCCGCAATAATATCATCGATATGCTCTGTCCCTATCGAAAGCCTTATCGTCCCCGGCCGGATTCCCTGATCCAGCAGCTCCTCCTCCGAGAGCTGGGAATGGGTCGTTGTCGCCGGATGAATCACAAGGCTCTTCACATCTGCCACATTCGCCAACAGAGAGAATATCTCAAGATTGTCGATAAACTTCCACGCTTCTTCCTGTCCTCCCTTAATGTCAAAGGTAAAGATCGATCCGCCGCCGTTCGGGAAATATTTCTCATACAGTGCGTGGTCCGGATGATCCGGAATGGAAGGATGATTCACCTTTTCCACCTTCGGATGGTTCTGCAGGAACTCAATCACCTTCTTTGTATTCTCAACGTGCCTCTCAAGCCTCAGGGAAAGCGTTTCCACCCCCTGCAGAAGCAGGAATGCCGCGAACGGTGAGATCGTCGCGCCGGTATCGCGCAGCAGAATCGCACGGATGAAGGTCACGAAAGCAGCCGGGCCTACGGCATCGTAGAAGGACACGCCATGATAGCTCGGGTTCGGTGCAGCAATATTCGGGTATTTCCCGCTGGCACTGAAGTCAAACTTTCCGGATTCCACGATAATGCCGCCCAGAGTCGTCCCATGGCCGCCGATGAATTTTGTCGCGGAATGAACCACGATGTCGGCGCCGTGCTCGATCGGCCTGATGAGATACGGTGTTCCGAACGTGTTGTCAATCACGACCGGAAGTCCGTGACGGTGGGCAATCTCCGCGACCGCCTCAATATCCGGAATGTCGCTGTTCGGGTTTCCGAGCGTCTCGAGGAATACGGCCCTCGTATCTTCTGTGATAGCCGCCTCAACCTCCGCAAGATTCCGGACATCCACAAACGTGGTGGTAATGCCGTACTGGGGAAGAGTGTGGGCCAGAAGGTTGAATGTTCCCCCATAGATCGTTTTCTGAGCTACGATATGCCCGCCGTTGGCTGCAAGAGCCTCAATGGTATATGTGATTGCAGCAGCGCCGGATGCCAGCGCCAGTGCTGCACTCCCGCCCTCCAGGGCGGCGATTCTTTTTTCAAGCACTTCCTGGGTGGAATTGGTAAGACGCCCGTAGATATTCCCCGCGTCGGCCAGTCCAAACCTGTCTGCCGCGTGCCTGCTGTTGTGGAAAACATAAGAGGTAGTCTGGTAAATCGGCACCGCCCTCGCATCTGTCGCCGGGTCTGCCTGCTCCTGTCCAACGTGCAGCTGTAATGTTTCAAATCTGTAATTGCTCATATCTTACTCCTTTTCCGTATTTCCATTATCGTCAGATCCACTATGATTTCTCCCGGCCAGAGGACCAGGAGCTGCACATTCGAAACCAGGATGCATCGTTCTTTTTATATTCTGCAGTATAATGCATTTTTTCTCCCCCTTCCAATTTCTGAATGCACTATACCTTATTATTCCTACTTTGTCAATAGGTTTTATATATTTTTTGAAATATGTTGCAGGATACGTGCTTTTTTATTATACTGAAACCAGGAAAAATAACCGTTTCAGCTGCCAAAAAGATAACAGGAGGAACAGCAATTATGATCAGTCAGATGCTTCTTGACGCAAGAAGATTTGAGAAGGATTCGGGGAACCGGATCGCAGGGGACATGCGGCCCGGGTTTCACCTGACCCCATGGTGCGGGTGGATGAATGACCCGAACGGATTCTGCTTTTATAAAGGACAGTATCACATGTTTTATCAGTACTTTCCCTATAAATCCCGCTGGGATTTTATGCACTGGGGACATGCGGTGAGCAATGACCTGCTCCACTGGGAACACATTCCGGCCGCTCTCGCTCCGGACCGTTTTTACGACCAGGACGGAGTATTCTCCGGCAGCGCAAAGGAGCTTCCGGACGGACGTCTCCTGTTAATGTATACCGGTGTCCGGGTTGAGGACCGTTCGGAGCGTCCCTTCAAGGAAATTCAGACACAGTGCATCGCTGTAGGTGATGGAATCGATTTTGAAAAGTATGAAAAGAATCCTGTTCTCGATGAGCGTGCCCTCCCTGCGGGCGGCAGCCGCAACGATTTTCGGGATCCGAAGATCATCCAGCTGAATGACGGCCGGTACGCTGCCCTCATCGCAAACAGATCAGCAGACGGAAGCGGAGAGATTCTTCTTTATACAAGCAGGGATGGTTTTTCCTGGAAATATGAGACGGTTCTTGTATCGAACCGGAACCGGTTTGGAAAGATGTGGGAATGTCCTGATTTCTTCCAGCTTGACGGAAAATATGTACTGCTCACAAGTCCTCAGGATATGCTTCCCCAGGGCTTTGAGTATCACAGCGGCAATGGTACCCTCTGCCTGATCGGAGATTTTGATGAACCCAACCTCCATTTTCAGGAAGAACACGACCAGTCGATCGACTACGGAATCGATTTTTACGCGCCGCAGACGATTCTCACGCCGGATGGCCGCCGTGTGATGATCGGATGGATGCAGAACTGGGATGCCTGTGCTATCCGTGAGCCGGAGGCACCATGGGCCGGCCAGATGAGCCTGCCGCGGGAGCTTCATATAAAGGATGGCCGGCTCTATCAGTGGCCGATCCGGGAGTTCGACGAACTCCGCCACGACAAGGTTGAGTACCATAATGTGGAAGTGGGCGAAGACACCCTCCGGCTTGACGGAATCTCCGGCCGCATGGTGGATATGGAACTCGTGATCCGGCCGAAGGATCCTGCCGAATCCTACACCAAATTCGCGCTTCATTTTGCCGAGAAGGACGACACATTTACCTCCATCCGATTCCGCCCCAGAGAGTCAACCCTCAAGATTGACCGTAAATTTTCGGGGTCCAGGCGCGCTATTCTGCATCAGAGGCGCTGTTTTGTGGAGGATGCGAAGGACGAGCTTCGAATCCGGATCATCCTGGACCGCTACAGCTGCGAGGTTTTCATCGACGGAGGCCGCAAGGTCATGACATCTGCCCTCTACACAGAACAATCCGCCGACGGGATCTCGTTCCACGCCGACGGAAATGTAGTGATGGATATTGTAAAATACTCGATTCTTTAAACAAAAAGCGGGACGCTAATCCGTCCCGCTTTTTGTGTTAATCCAGTTCTGCCATCCTGTTCCACAGCATGTAGTACATGCCCTGCCTGGCCAGCAGCTCTTCGTGTGTTCCTTCTTCTTCAATGCCTTCTTTTGTGAGCACGATGATTCTGTCGGCGTCCCGCACGGTGGTCAGCCTGTGGGCGATCGTGATCGTCGTCCGGCCCTCAGCCAGCCTCGCAAGGCTCCTGGTAACCAGCACCTCGCTCTCATTATCGAGGGCGGATGTCGCCTCATCCAGAATCAGGATTTTCGGGTTTTTCAGAAACACCCTGGCAATGGAAATCCGCTGCTTCTGCCCGCCCGACAGCTTGACACCGCGTTCCCCGATATAGGTGTAGATTCCATCGGGATACTCATTGATAAAGTCCAGCGCTCCGGCCAGGGCCGCAGCCTGCCTGATCTCCTCATCCGAAGCGTCCATCCTGCCGTAGGCGATATTATCCCGGATGCTTCCGCTGAACAGATAGACGTCCTGCTGCACCATCCCGATTGCCTGCCGGAGAGATTTCAATGTAACATGGCTGATGTCCTGTCCGTCAATCAGAATCGTTCCCGATGTCAGGTCGTAGAATCGGGGAATCAGGTTGCATATCGTCGTTTTTCCGCCTCCGGAGGCTCCGACGATTGCAAGCTTCTCTCCCGGATGTACATCCAGGTTAAAGTCCTTCAGCACCTTGTTGTGGTCATCCGGATACTCAAAGTACACGTGGGAGAATTCGATCGATCCGCGGACGACCTGCAGCTCCTTCGCATCCTCGGCATCCCTGATCTCGATCGGAGTGTCCATGATCTCGTAAAAACGCTCGATACCGGTCATTCCTCTCTGAAACTGCTCAGCAAACTCCACGATCCGGCGAATCGTCGTAATCAGTGTTGAAACATAAAGAAGGTAAGCGACAAGGTCTCCCGCGCTGATGATATCGCGGATCAGGAACAGCCCTCCTGCCAGGATCACCACCGTGTACATCAGCCCGTCAAACAGGCGTGTGGATATTCCAAAGGCTGCCATCGCATAGTAGAATTTCTTTTTGATTCTGCGGAATTCTTCATTCCCTTCCTCAAATTTTCTCTTTTCCTCCTCCTCGGCCGCGAAGGCCTTTACGACCCTCTCTCCGAGCAGGCTGTCCTCGATCGCCGCATTCAGCTCTCCGATCTGAACCCTCTGCGCCTTCTGCGTTGCCCTCATCCAGTGGTTGATATGCATCGACACCGTAAACATGAGCGGCAGGCAGAGAAAAATAAGGACTGTCAGCAGCAGGGAGGACTGCGCAAGGATCACAAAGGAAACCAGGATCTTAATTCCGGCAATGAAAAACTCCTCCGGACAGTGATGTGCAAATTCGGTCACATCAAACAGGTCATTGGTGATCCGCCCCATGATCTGGCCGATCTTGTGGTTGCTGTAGTACGTCCCCGAAAGTCTCTGCAGATGGTCGAAAGCGTCCCTCCGCATGTCTGTTTCAATATGCACACCCATGATATGCCCCTGGGACTGCATATAAAAGAACGAGCCTGCGTCGACAAGCCTCAGGACGGCGTAAACACAGGCCATCCTGAGTACCGATTTTACGGTCAGGATCTCTCCGATCCCCATCGCGGAATTTGTGAGCCGCCGCATAATCATGGGCAGCACAATATCGCAGAGTGTCGTGAGTGAGGCGAAGAACAGATCCAGCAGCAGCAGATGGCGGTACTTTTTCAGGTACGGCCAGAACCGCCGGATCAGTTCTCCGGTACTGTAGGTCCTTGCACCCTGTTTCAGTGCATCCTCTTTTTTCATT
>CAMOXX010000147.1 GCA_946629475.1 uncultured Blautia sp.
CCCAGTTTTTGCAAGTACTTCACTTCAATAATACCTTCCTGTCTTTCATAATTCGTTACTGTCCAGAACCCATTCATCCGGATCTGAAACGACCGGAACCTGTCTCAAAGGATGCTTTTTCCAGCAAAAAAAGGGCTGCAAAAAGCAGTCTCATTATGGCCTAAGCAGTAATAAAAGTCAAGCTGCCGGGGAAAGTGAGCGCCGGATCACTTAAAATTGTTGAACTGCCCGCTTAAGGTATGATAAGATACAATCCGCAGACAGCTTTTGACGAGTGAATCATAAAACATAGGATAGGAAGAGAAAAATGACTGAGAAAAAGCTCAACTTCTCCTGCGATTACATGAAGGGGGCCCATCCGGACATCCTTCGCCGCATGGCAGAAACAAATATGATGAAGACGCCCGGATACGGGCTGGATGAGATATCAGAGGCAGCGCGTGAAAAGATCCGCAGATCCTGCGGATGTGAACACGCTGCTGTAGAATTTCTTACCGGAGGAACCCAGACCAACGCAGTGGTGATCGACGCCTTCCTTCGCTCCTACCAGGGCGTGATTGCAGCTGAGACCGGCCACATCAGCACGCACGAAGCCGGAGCGATTGAAGCCGCCGGCCACAAGGTGCTGACCCTCCCCCACCATCTGGGAAAGCTTGACCCTGATGAGGTCCGGCAGTATGCCGAGGATTACTGGAACGATGCCAACCATGAGCATATGGTTATGCCGGGGATGGTTTATATTTCCCATCCGACAGAGTACGGAACCCTGTACACCAGAAAAGAGCTGGAGGACCTCCGCTCGGTGTGCAGTCAATACCATATGGCGCTCTATCTGGACGGCGCCAGGCTCGCCTACGCCCTCGCATGTGAGCAGAATGATGTCACACTGCAGGATCTCGCATCCTGCTGCGATGCCTTTTATATCGGCGGAACCAAGTGCGGAGCTCTGTTCGGCGAAGCGGTCGTCATCCCGGATCCCCATAGGATCCCCGCCTTCTTTACGATCATCAAGCAGCATGGCGCACTGTTTGCAAAAGGACGTTTATTAGGCCTGCAGTTCGATACCCTTTTTACCGACGGGCTTTATGAACGGATCGGCATCCCGGCTGTCCGTGCCGCGCAGCAGATCCAGAAAGCCCTTGTGCAAAATGGATATCAGCTGTACTTTGAATCCCCGACCAACCAGATCTTCTGCGTGGTGGAAAACCGCATGCTTGAAAAGCTTGGACAGAAGGTCGAATACAGCTTCTGGGAGAAATATGACGATTCACATACCGTAATCCGGTTTGCGGCAGATTGGGGAACAACCCGGGAAGAGACGGACGAATTGATCGCTTTGCTGGCTTCAGCCCTCCTCTTCTGATTCTTTTCTCAATAGTTCTCTCACAAACGGTGCCGCCGGGTTTTTCCGCACCGTCTCCGGCTCATCCAGCTGCAGCACATGCCCGGCGTCCATCACCAGCATCCGGTCGCCCAGCATCATGGCTTCGTGAATATCATGGGTCACAAAGACAATCGTAATGTGAAGCCGGTTCTGCAGCTGTTTGATCTCCGTCTGCAGGCTCCGCCGCGTGATTTCATCCACCGCCCCGAACGGTTCATCCATCAGCAGGATCTCAGGCCCGGCCGCCAGCGCGCGGGCGATGCCGACGCGCTGTTTCTGGCCGCCTGAGAGCTCGTCCGGGTACCGTTTCATCAGTTCCGGATCAAGCCCCACCATTTCAAGAAGAGGCCTCACCTTTTCCTCCTTCTCCGCCTTATTCCACATGCCGGAAAGAGAGGGAACATAAGCAACATTTTCCTTCACCGTCATATGCGGAAAAAGGCCCACATCCTGTATCGCGTATCCAATACTCCTTCTCAGGCGGATCAGGTCGGAATCCGCGACGTCCGTGCCCCTCACATACACATGCCCCTCATCCGGGGTCAGGAGTCCGTTGATCAGCCTCAGCGCTGTCGTCTTTCCGCATCCGGAGCGTCCGATAATCGTCAGAAACTCCCCTTCCCGTATACTGATCGTAAAATCATCCAGTGCAGTATGATCCCCGTACCGCACGGTTACATTTTCAAAACGTATTGCAGCTTCCATCCGCCTCAGCCTTCCAGAATGCCTTTTTCCGTCAGATAATCCTTCGCCACAGAGGCCTCGTCCTCCCCGTCCACCTCAACGCGGGCATTCAGCGAAGCCATCTCACTGTCACTCAGGATTCCTTCCATAAGCATCAGGGCATCCTCAAGGCCCGGGTGGGATTCCAGGGTATCTTCCCGCACCACGGTGGAACAGAAATAGTTTACCTGCAGATGTTTGTCGTCCTCCAGGGCCACAACATCCTGCACTCCCAGCTGCGCGTCGGTCGTATAACCGTTCGTCACATCAATGTCTCCATTCATGAGCGCCGCGTATTTCAGCCCGATATCAATACTCTTGATCTCCTTAAAATCGCATCCGTAGGTACTGCACACAGCCGGGAATCCATCCTCACGCTCGATGTAATCCGGGTTTCCGCCAAAAATCAGCTTATCCGATACCGCAGCCATATCCGAACAGGTCTTCAGGTCATATTCCCGGGCCGCCTCTCCGCTGACCGTAATGCAGTAAGTATTGTTGAAGCCATAATGGGACAGCCATTTCATGCCGTACTGCTCGTGGTATTCCTTCACAAGCTGATCCCACATCTCATCGTCATCGACGCCTTTCGCCTCATGGCCGAGCACCAGCACATAACCGCTCGAAGTGTATTCCGGATACAGGTCAAAATCACCGCTCTCCATCGCCGGCATGATATTGCTGGTTCCGCCGCCGATTCCCTTTGTGATCTCACAGGTATAATCCGTACGATCCTCAATGATCAGCTTCAGCATTTCCCCGAGGATATACTGTTCTGTCATCGGCTTTGTCGCGATATGAAGCGGATCCGCGCTTTCTGCCGAAACAGCCGTGCTTCCTCCAATGATTGCTGCCGCTGTCAAAACTGATGCAAGAGCAATGCTCATCATTCTTCTGTTCATAATGTCTCCTTCTCTTTTACGATGTTCTCCACTTCTTTTTAATGAACTTTTCAAGCCGCCCGAGTAAAAAGTCACAGGTCAGTGCCAGTACAACGAGCATGAATCCCCCGGCAAATGTCATAGCCGGATTATACATTGTTATTCCCCGGTAGATTGCTTCGCCTAACCCTCCGCCGCCGACAAACGCGGCGATCGAACCGGTCGCGATCGACATCACTACCACGTTCCGGAGGCCTGCCAGGATCACTCCGGAGGCGAGGGGCAGGCGGATTCGGACAAGGATCTGCCATCTTGTGCTGCCAAGCCCCGTCGCCGCATCAATCGTACCCGCATTGATGCCCGTAAGTCCGGTGCAGGTGTTGCGGACCATCGGCATGATCCCGTAGAGCACAATCGCCGCTATGGCATTTTTTTCTCCGATCCCGATCAGAGGAATCAGGAGTCCGATCAAAGCAATCGCCGGAATCGTGTAAAAAATGTTGCAGACCGCCATCACCGGTTCCCGAAAGCGCGGGTACTCCGCGATCAGAATTCCGATCACAAGTCCGAGCGAGCCGGCCAGAAATACTGAAATCAGCGATATTTTCAGCTGTTCTCCGATCAGCTCCAGAAACCAGGGCCAGCGGTCAATGTAGATTTGTAATACCTTCTGTAAAAACTCCACCCTGCTGCTCCTTAAACCAGTTACCCTTGTATCAACATTACATTAACAGAAACAGGCTGGTTTTTCAATCTCCTGATCTTCACGACAGAGAAAAGTATTGCAGCCGGGGTATGCACCGCAAAATCAGATTGACACCAAAAACACAAATCGTATAATTATAATCAGCGTCAGTTTTCTTCTGACATTGACTATCACGCTCCGCAAGGATGCACACGGATCTTTTTTCAGTTAAGGGGTTCATGCTATGAGAGACAGCTTCGGACGCAATATTCATTATCTTCGTCTGTCCGTCACAGAGCTGTGCAATCTGCGCTGCCGCTACTGCATGCCGGAGGAAGGCATCTGCAAAAAGAGGCACGATCAGATGCTGACGGAGGACGAGATGATCCGGGCGGTGCGGGCGGCTGCTTCCCTGGGCATCAGCAAGGTGCGGATCACCGGCGGGGAGCCGCTGATCAAGCCCAATATTCTCTCCATCTGCCGCCGCACAGCAGCGGTTGACGGCATTCTGGAAACAGCCGTCACCACAAACGGCATCCGGCTGCCGGAACTGGCCCGGCCGCTGCGGGAGGCCGGCATACAAAGGGTTAATATCAGCCTCGATACCCTGGATCCGGAAAAATACACGTTTATCACACGGCGCGGTACATTGTCGGAAGCCCTTCAGGGTATCGAGGCGGCACTGCAGGCGGGCTTTGAGAAAGTCAAGCTCAACGCCGTGCTGATCGGAGGCTTCAACGAGGACGAAATTCCCGCACTGGCCGCATTAACCCTGCGCTGGCCTGTTGACATGCGCTTCATCGAACTGATGCCCATGCCGGGAGACACACTGTTCAGCGAAAGCGCCTGTCTTCCCGCCGCGCGGGTGCTGGAAATGCTGCCGGAGGCTGTGCCCGTCAAGGCGGACGACGGTGTGGCGAAGCTGTATCGTCTGCCGAAGGCATTGGGGAACATCGGGCTCATCAGTCCCCTGTCCAACCGGTTTTGCAGCCAGTGCAGCAGGCTGCGCCTGACAGCGGATGGACATCTGAAGCCCTGTCTGCATTCTCCGGAGGAACTCTGCATCAAAGGTCTGGACGAGGCAGAAATGGCGGATGCCATGCGGCGGGCGGTACTGATGAAGCCGGAACAATGCGGCCCGCTCTCCGAATCCGGGCACAGCCGCGCTGCACGGCCGATGAACCGGATCGGGGGATAACGCCGCGCAAATCGAAGGAGATGATTCGTTTGGTTCACGAGGATTTTACTCATTTCAACGATCAGGGACGTGCCCGCATGGTGGATGTGGGCGGCAAATCGGTCACTCACCGCACTGCGGCTGCTGCCGGGCGCGTGCTGGTAAACCGGGAAACCTTTGACCTGATCCGGTCGGGAGGCGTAAAAAAGGGCGACGTGCTGACGGTAGCCCAGATCGCCGGAATCATGGCAGCCAAGCATACACCGGATCTGATCCCCTTGTGCCATCCGGTGCCGCTTAATGGCATCGACCTGAAACTATGGCTGGACGAGACCAGGCTGTCCGTGGAAATCACAGCCACCGCTCAATGTGACGGAAAGACGGGTGTGGAAATGGAAGCGCTGACGGCAGTCAGCTCCGCTGCGCTGACCGTATATGATATGTGCAAGGCCGTGCAGCGGGATATGGTCATTGCGGACATCCGCCTGATAAGCAAAACGGGCGGCATCCATGGAGATTATACTGGTAACAGTTCAGCACCAAATGAACAGGTTCTGAACAGTTACTGATTTTAAAGGAAGGGAAATGGCCGGCACGCCCGGCATGAATACTGGAGGAAAAGTATGAATGATACACAGTTTACCGCTGCCGTCATCACTGTCAGCGACATGGGATTTCGAGGAGAGCGCGAAGATACCAGCGGCCCCGCACTTTGCCGGATGCTGACGGAGGAGGGCTGGCAGGTGATCCACACTGCAATCGTTCCGGACGATGAAGGCATGATCCGGGACGCGCTGACCGCCTGCGCAGATGAAAAGAAAGCCGCGCTGGTGCTGACCACCGGAGGAACCGGCTTTTCACCCAGGGATATCACCCCGGAGGCGACCTTGTCCGTAGTAGAGCGGCTGTGTCCCGGAATTCCTGAAGCCATGCGGGCGGAAAGCATGAAAATCACCCCCCATGGCTGCCTTTCCCGCGAAACGGCCGGGATCCGCGGCGGAACCCTGATCATAAACCTGCCGGGCAGCAAAAAAGCAAGCACCGAAAACCTGGCCGCTGTGCTGAAGCCCATCCGGCACGGCGTGGAAATGCTGCAGTCTGCCGGCTCAGCCAACTGCGCCTCCAATGAAACCGCCCAAAAGAACAGCCGCGGTCTGCCCTCCATCGATGCCTGGCTCCGGGAGGCCAAAGCTCATCCGGATGCCGGAAAAATCGGCATGTATCTGACTCACACCGGCGTGGTGCGCAGCACAGCCCGCAGCAGGGTGCGCAGTGGGGATGAGAATGCACGTCCCGTAAAAGCCATGCAGTTTTCGTGCGACTGGGAAAAAGCGCAGCAGGCCATCGAGGAAGCCAGGGCCATGGAAGGGGTTTACTATGTCCGGGTATGGTTAAACGAAGGTATGCTCGAGGCAGGCGATGATATCATGTTCGTTATGATCGGCGCCGATATCCGGCCCCATGCCATCGAGGCACTGCAGACCCTTGTCGGAAGGCTGAAGAGCGAGTGCGTCACGGAACGGGAAATCTTCGACGATAATACCTTTACTTTTTGATAGCTTTCCACAAGCGGAGAGACAGCTAAAAAGCGGTTTGAGGTAATCCCCTCATAGATCCCCTGCCACTTCGTATGGAGAACGATATCCGATTCGGAGAGATAGGGCCAGGATCGCAGCATATCCAAATCTTCCTGAAGCTGTACAGGGCTCATATCCCCTGAAATCCGTACAGGCATTCCCACTGTCAGATTCCCTGCAATCCTCAGCTCATTCCCCCAGTCCGGATACCGCCCGGACTCAAGGGTCAGCATCCAGATTTCCGCTGCGCCAAGAGTTTCCAGCAGAGCCCGCCCATAAGAGTACTCCACCCATGTGTAAAGCAGGATTCCCCGCCTGGCGCACTCATGGGTGAGCGAAGCCGTTTCCTTTCCTGTGAGGCGAATCCTCTCCGTCTTTCCGGCGAGCCCATTTCCCTGCAGTATCTCCATCGGCCTCAGCCTGATCACCGCATCACGGTAGTAATCGCGGATCCGGGGCGGCGGGGTCATATAGGAGC
>CAMOXX010000148.1 GCA_946629475.1 uncultured Blautia sp.
CCGCCTTCGATTGCCGGGAACTGGAACACGCCGCACTTCTCTTCGAAGTCAGGATTTGCGCCGTTCATCTGTCCGATTGCCCAGGAACCCTGGATCAGGATCGCTGCTTCTTCAAAGTACAGGGCTGCTGTTGCGTCATCGTTGGAGTCGCCTGCTGCGGTCTCCTGGAAGTACTGGGAGAGTTCTTTCAGTTTTTCGCCTGCTGCGATGGTCTTGTCCTGTACCCAGCTCTCTTCGCCGGAGTTGATTGCCTGAAGGTCAACGCCCTCTCTGTCGCAGAGATATCCTGCCAGCATGGACAGGCACCATGCGGTACCGGCGCTGATTGTGATCGGTGTGTAGCCTGCATCTTTGATCTTCTGGCAGACATCCAGCAGTTCATCGTAGGTTGTCGGAACCTCTGCTCCGGCTTCCTCAAAGATCTCTTTATTGTAGAACACACATGCAGCTGCGGTGTTGAGCGGCACGGCGTAGATCTTGCCGTCATAGGTCTGCTGCGCGAACACGGCGTCGCCTGCAAAGGTGTCCTTCCAGCCGTCAGCCTCAAGGTATTCATCCAGCGGAGCTGCCACACCGGGAGCCACATAGTCGGTCAGGTTCGGGCCGGGGCTTACGATAAACACATCCGGTGTCTGACCGGCATCTACGAGAGCGTTCAGCTGAGTGTAATACTCCTCCAGCTGGGTGGTGATCGGTGTTACATGATAAACGCCCTCATAATCAGCGTTGAAACGGTCGATTACTTCTTTAAAGCCTTTTGTAATGTTATCCTCGGAAGCCTCCAGGTCATCCCAGAACATCCAGGTGATCTCCTGCACCTCATCCTCTGCCTGAGCCGGGATTGCCATTGTCAGTGTACCTGCGACCATTGCTGCGGAAAGCAGAACCGAGAGCCATCTTTTCTTTGCCATAATGTTTCCTCCTTTTATTGATAAGTTTAAGAGCCTTTCCGCCTTTCGCGGAATTGTAAGCCGTCTTCCTGTCGGCTTATTTTCGATAATCCAATCATATCAAAGAGAGTATCTGCTTTCTCTGTAAAAATTGCTTTATGATTACGAATTATTGCTATTATTAATTTTTGATATTGGGTGATATGTCAATATATATAAAAACTACATCTCTTTTTTATGCATATTTACTTGGGCAGTCTGGCGATGTTTGCTTTATCATTCGTTTTTATATGAGTATATTGCCTTTATTTTGAATTTCTGGTAGAATATTCTCCATAACAAAATAGCAATTTTTAATCAGCCGGAATTATTGTTATTTCAAATAATAGCTTTTTTGTACGAATTATTGCTGTTCACTCTCTGTCTGTTAATTCAGCTTTCTGCTTCGGAGGAACACTATGATCCATTATCTTGACGGAATCCACGAAACCGTGGACTATGGAACCGATTCGCAGGTCTGCCTGTACTATAATGACGAAAGCGAAAACTATCCCCCTCACTGGCACACGTCCTTCGAAGTCATTATGCCGGTGCGGAACAACTATGACATCTCCTGCGGGGGCCGGCGATATCATCTGCGGGAAGGAGATGTTCTGATCATCTGCCCCTGCATGATCCACGAACTGTACGCTCCGGTGTCCGGTGAGCGCATTATTTTCCAGCCGGGAATCAACTGCATCTCCCTGAACGAGATCAATCTTCTGACATCCATGATCTCGCCGGCCACTCTCATTACCCCCGAGGAGTACCCGATCATCCATGAACAGGTACAGCAGAATATGATCAAAATAAAAAATGAGTATTTCAGCGACGCACCGTACTCCGAAACGCTCATCTTTTCTCTCTTTATGGAGATTCTGGTTCTGGTTGGCCGCAACCATATGGCCCACGCCGGTCAGAATGAGGAGGCCGGCGGTTCACGGCAGAAAGAATATATGGAAAAGTTCCTTTTTATAACCGGGTATATTGAAGAGCATTTTTCCGAAAATATAACGCTGGAGCAGGCTGCCTCCCTTGCAGGCTTCTCCAAATATCACTTTTCCAGGCTGTTCAAGCAGTACACGGACATTTCCTTTTACAAATACCTGAACCAGAAGAGGATCGATTATGCCCGGATCCTGCTTGCCGATCCCTCCCTCACCGTGATTGAGGTAGCCCTGCAGTCCGGTTTTCAGAGCCTGTCCGCCTTTCTGCGCATGTTCAAGCTGCAGAACGGCTGCACCCCGACAGAGTTCCGCAGCATGAACGCCAGGGAGGTGCTGTGATGGATAAAGGGGCAGCGCCCTTTCATTCGGAATGCACCCTTTCATTCGGAATGCGGTGCATTCCTCAACTTTCCCTTGACATTTTTCCCCGGGGGGTTTATTCTCACATTAACTGCTAGGGGAGCGAAAGCTGAGAATGTATGTTTACAGGACCCTCATCACCTGATCCGGGCAATACCGGCGTAGGGAAGCGAGAATACGGTTTATTTACGTGCATATAATAATAGAAAGAGCTCCCCTTTGGCGGGAGTTCTTTTTTATCTCTCTGAGATAAACGCTCCGCGAGCGAGACTTGAATGAAAGGAGATATACAAACATGGAAGCAAGTGTAGCAATCCAGAGCCTGCCGGAGGCACCGAACGACGAAGAGCTTTGCCGCATCGTTGACGAGGTGATCGATTATATCAAGAGTACCGGTTACAACTACTATGTCGGCCCCTTCGAAACCACCATTGAAGGCCCGTATGACGCTCTGATGGATATTGTAAAAGAATGCCAGCATATCGCGATCCGTGCCGGCGCCCCCTCAGTAGCCGCTTACATCAAAGTCAGCTACAAGCCGGAAGGAGAGGTTCTTTCCATTGAAAGAAAAATCGGCAAATATCACTGACCGGCTTCCGGCCGCCGTCTCCCTGCTGCTGATCATCCTGCTCTGGTGGGCACTTTCCGCCTCCAATGCGATCCCGAACTACATGCTGCCTTCCCCGGCAGCCGTCGTCCGTGCTTTTATCGATGATTTCAGCAACCTGATGTACCACGCCCGCACATCTGTACTGGAGGCACTCTACGGCCTGCTGATCGGAATCGGCCTGGCTTTTTTCATCGCCACGCTCATGGACCGCTTTCTACTGATCGAAAGAGCGCTGAATCCGATCCTGATCATCTCCCAGACGATCCCGACGATCGCCATTGCGCCGCTCCTGGTTCTCTGGATGGGATTCGGCATGGCCCCCAAAATCACTCTGGTAGTCATCACCACATTTTTCCCGATCTCGGTTGGGCTTCTCGAAGGCTACAAAAGTGTGGATCCCGACTGCATCAATCTTCTCCGCTCAATGGGCGCCGGAAGAGTGCAGCTTTTCCACCATGTTAAGCTGCCTGCCGCCCTTCCCCATTTTTTCTCGGGATTGAGGATATCGGCTTCCTACGCCGTCGTCGGAGCTGTTATCTCGGAATGGCTTGGCGGCTTCGAAGGTCTGGGCGTATATATGACCAGAGTAAAAAAGGCATACGCTTTTGACCGCATGTTCGCGGTGATCATCCTGATCGTCATTATCAGCCTGCTTCTTATGGCCCTCGTTGACCTGATTCGAAAACTTGTAATACGATGGAGGTAAGTCATGAAAAATCTCAGATATCTCGCAGTGCTTTCTTCTGCTGCAGCCGCTCTCTTTGCCTGCACGCCTGCCTTCTGCGCAAATGAAGATCTCACAGAAATCACTTTCTGCCTTGACTGGACGCCAAACACCAACCATACAGGAATTTACGCTGCCCAGGCTCTCGGTTATTATGAGGAGGAAGGTCTGGATGTTGAGATTGTTCAGCCGCCGGAAAACGGTGCCGTCCTTATGTGCGCAGCCGGCCAGGCGGAATTTGCCATCGATGCCCAGGATACCATGGCGGCTTCCCTCGATCTTGATGAACCGCTTGGAGTAACGGCTGTCGCTGCCATGCTTCAGCACAATACATCCGGAATTCTCTCCAGGGCCGGGGATGGAATCGACTCCCCCGCAGGGCTTGAGAACAAGGTTTATTCTACCTGGGAAAGCCCGATTGAGCTCGCCATGCTCCGCTACTGCATGGAGCAGGAAAACGCCGACTTTGACAAAGTCACTTTGATTCCGAACGATATCACCGATGAGCCTGCCGCCCTCGCCGCAAATCAGACGGATGCAGTCTGGGTCTTTTACGGATGGAGCGGAATCAACGCAGAGGTGGAAGGCGTGGACTGTGACTACTGGAGCTTCAGCGATATCAGCCCCGAGCTCGATTACTACACACCCGTAATCCTTGCCAACAACGATTTTCTCAGCGAATCGCCCGATATCGCAAAGGCATTCCTCCGGGCAACAAAAAAAGGGTATGAGTATGCGGCCGAGCATCCGCAGGAAGCTGCCGACCTTCTGATCGAAGGTGACAACACAGGTTCCCTGACCGGCGCCCGCGATCTCGTTTACGCGAGCCAGGAATGGATCAGCGGGCAGTATACAGCCGACGCGCCTGCCTGGGGCGTGTTTGACGAAAGCCGCTGGAACGCCTTTTACTCCTGGCTTTACAGCAACGGACTGACCACACATGATCTCTCCGGCATCGGATTTACCAACGAATATCTTTCTGAGGCAGAATAAACGTATAACTGTTCAGCATTCCGAATAATAGGTCCTGAACAGTTACCCGGACACAATTATACAGACAGGGGAGACCGCTCCCCTGTCTTATTCATGAGGTGACGCACGACTATGGAAAAACCGCTCCTTCACACAGAACATATTTCAAAATCCTATGACGGCCGCACGATTATCGAGGACATAAACATTCACCTGAATAAAGGTGAGCTGGTATCCCTGCTTGGCCTTTCCGGCTCCGGCAAGACCACGCTCTTTCAGGTAATCTCCGGCCTCGTGCGGCCCGACAGCGGTGCGGTTTTCCTGTCAGACGAAAACGTCACGGAAAAACCCGGTAAAATCAGCTATATGCTTCAGAAGGATCTTCTCCTTCCGCACAAAAAAGTGAT
Organism: uncultured Blautia sp.; assembly: GCA_946629475.1. Taxonomy (GTDB): domain Bacteria; phylum Bacillota; class Clostridia; order Lachnospirales; family Lachnospiraceae; genus Blautia_A. The sequence goes on from CAMOXX010000148.1 coordinate 4,950, forward strand.
TGACAATGCCGCCCTTCCGCTGGTAATCCGGGGAATGTCAAAAAAAGAAGCCCGCCATAAGGCGGACCCCTACTTTTCAGAATTTGGTCTTAACGGGACACAGTACCAGTACCCAGCCCAGCTTTCCGGCGGAATGCGCCAGAGAGCGGCGCTGCTCCGCACCTACCTCGGGTCAGAGGGCGTTGCTTTGCTTGACGAACCCTTCTCCGCTCTGGATATGATCACCAAAGGGCAGATGCACACCTGGTACCTCGAAGTGATGAACCGTATCGACCTGTCAACACTTTTCATCACCCATGACATCGATGAAGCTCTGACTCTCTCCGACCGGATTTACATCATGACCGGAACCCCCGGACGGATCGACCACGAATTGAAAATCGAGACACCGCGAAATGCCCGCAAGGATTATTCCCTCACCGAGGAATTCCTGGAATACAAGCGGCAGATCATGAAAACACTGAAGCAGTAAAATGTCATCCCCGGTTTTCCGGCAGGCCCGACGGCAGGAGTATCACCGCTGCACGAAAGGGAATGCGCGATTTACTGATTTCTGTACACCGGGTCAGCAGGATAACCGCCATGGAGCTTCTGCATCGCCCTCTGCAGGGCATCGCGCGAATTCTTCCAGTCGGCATCCTTGTTGCGGTAGTCAAATTTATCCACAAACCAGTCCAGCTCCTCCTGAATCCTCTGGAGGTTATTTTCCATCACGCTGCTGATCGTGGAGACAAACTCCTGAAGCTGTTCCCCCGAAAGCTCATCAGACGCGCTCTCCATCAGATCGCCAAAGTGCGGAAGGCAAAAGCCCTTGCAGTTCCTCACTTTTTCGCGGAAGGCTTCGTCCTTTTTATACATAAAATAGAATGTCGAGACATAGCAGGCAAACTCCTCTTTCATCCTTTCACAGATATAACAGGAGCCCTCTCTTTTTTCTGTCCATGCGGCGACCGCATCCTTTTCGACACTCTTTTTTCCGGTAATCCGTTTAAAAAGGCCGCCCTTTCCGGCAGGTGTGTATCCTGCGAGCTGGCTGTGCAGCTCCTCACGGACTTTTTTCATATGGGTCTGTAAAATCAGGGCATTTCCCAGAGCGTTTCCATAATCAAACATCATCTTCGTATGAAGCCTGCAGAAGCCGGCCTCATCCGTCTTTTCCCTCACATCGCTCTCCATGTACGAAGAACTGCTGCCGAGCACAAAATCCATCGTCTTCTGCAGCAGCGCGCGCTCCAGAAAGCAGAGCGGACATTCATCCTGTTCGTTCATGGCATCATTCAGCGGGATTGTGTACAGCTTCTCTTTCATAGGATTCCCTTCTGCCTTCTCTTATATCTGTGGATATACTGAACTGTTACCTTCTCTTTTCGTACCGTTCCTTCAGCACCTGGTATTCCTCCCGGGTCACCAGGCCGTTCTGCAGATAGCTGTCGAGCTGCGCGATATATCTTTCCTTATCGCTTTTGCTCACATAGCGCACAGTGCTGTCACTCTCTGTTTTCACTTTTTCTCTCGGCTGGTTCAGGCCCGGAGTTTTCGGCCTTCCGGCATTCCTGAATATGGAAATAAGAGAGCTAAGCATAACGATTACAGCAATAATCAGCACGATTGCTTCGATCAGTTCGATGGTCCACGCCCTGAAAATAAACTCCATCTGACGCGCCCCGATTCCGCGATAGCGGATAAATTCAATGATTCTCCGGATTCCTTCCTTCGGGATCCACACAACAATCAGTATGGAAAGGATAAATCCCAGAATAGCGGCTCCCCCACTCGATTTTTTATTCATAAAACCACCTGCTCTCTTTTATCTGTTCTGCATGGATTTTTTGCCTGACGCATCACGTGTTTGGACAGGCACGCCCCAAGTCCTTTCACCCGCCTGCAAGCAGGCTTGCGCGGGTTCAGG